>DASPZT010000162.1:0-2963 GCA_035636135.1 Candidatus Limnocylindria bacterium
GGCCTTGGCCGCATCCGACCGGGCCTCGCCATTGGCGCTGGCCACCAGGCTGACCGCGTCGCCTCGAGCCTCACCGATCTGCGCCTTGGCCTTAGCCACCGCGCTGACTGCCGCGCCGTGTGTGTTGTTGGCGGCGGCTGCCGAGATCAGGCCCAGCCCGAAGACAGCGGCCACCCCAAGCACGATCGGCTTCGTCACTCTATGCATTCGCTATACGCCTCCCCGTGAAAAGGAATTTCCCCTTAGTGAAAACGCACGCGAGCCGAGATACGTACGGCTGAGCTCAAAATTGAATACGAAAGCCGAGGGCTAGCGGCCTGTGAATTCGGGCTCTTGCTTGGCGAAAAACGCCATGATGCCGGCCATGGCGTCTTCAGTGACGGCCACCCGGCCGAAGTTCTCGGCCTCGACCTCGTAGCCCTTATCGGGACGGTAAATCCCGGTGATCAGGGCTTCCTTGATCAGGCGCAGCGCCACCGGCGCCCGCTTCGCCAGCCGGCTGGCTCGCTCTCTGACCGCCTCCGCAAACCCGTCCCTGGGTAGCGCGGCATGGACCAGGCCGATGGCAGCCGCCTGGGGCGCCTTGAGCCGGGTCCCCTCATAGAGGAGCTCGGTCGCCCGCGCCAGGCCCACTAGCCGCGGCAGGCGCTGGGTGCCGCCCCCGCCCGGGATCAGCCCCAAGGTGACCTCGGTCAGCCCGATGCTGCTGCGGCCGTCGTCGACCATCAGCCGGAAGTCGCAGGCCAGCGCCAGCTCACACCCGCCGCCCAGAGCGTGGCCGTTGATGGCGGCGATGACCGGTTTGGCGAAGCGCTCCAGCTCGCCGAAGGCGGCCTGGCTGCGGCGAGACAGCTGGGCGATGCGCTCCAGGGACGACGGATCCTCCCGATTCACGCCGTCGTCGCCCGCCATCATCTTGATATCCGCGCCGGCCATGAAGTACCCGGGGATGGCGCTGGTCAGGACCACCACGCGAGTCGCATCGTCATCCTTCAACCGGGTGAGGATCTCGACCAGCTCCTCCTGGAGCTCGGGGACCAGAGCATTCACCGGCGGCCGGTTCATGGCGATAGTCGTAACCAGGTCGGCGGTGGTGACGTCCAGCAGCGCCATCAGAAGGTGAACAGGTCCATGCCGCCCATCACCGGCAGGGCGACGCCGGTGATATACCCCGCCTCGGGCGAGCAGAGGAAGGTGATGGCCGCCGCGATGTCGTCCGGCTCGCCGACCCGGCGCATGGCCGTCCGGTTGATCATCCGTTCGTTCATGTCTGCCCGTCCCATCTTGAACGCTTCCGTCCCGATGATGCCGGGCACGATGGCGTTGGCCGTGATGCCATAGCGCGCTCCTTCCAGAGCCAGCGTGCGGGCCAACCCAATCAGTCCCGCCTTGGTCGTCGAGTAGCTGGCCTGGCCGAAGCCACCCATGGTGCCGGCAATCGAGGCCATCATGATGATCCTCCCCCATTGGCGCTGGCGCATGTGCGGCCAGACCGCCTTGGAGCAGTTGTAGGCCCCGGTCAGGTTGACCTTGAGGTCTCGATCCCACAGGGCATCCTGCTGCTTGTCGATGGTGGCCACGTGGTCCAGCGTGCCGGCATTGTTGACCAGGATGTCCAGGCTGCCGAAGTCTTTGACCACCTGGTCGACCACCGTCTTGACCTGCTCGCGATTGGTGACGTCCATCTTCAGCGCCACCGACCGCCGTCCCAGGGCACGGATCTCATTGGAGGTCCGCTCCGAGTAGACGGCATTCTGCGACGTCATCACCTGCGCCAGGACGCTGCCGGAGGCTTCGGCGGCCTGCTGCAGGCCCGGATCGCTCTCGATCAGGATGTCGGTCACCACCACGTCGGCGCCGGCGCGAGCCAGCGCCAGGCAATCGGCCCGTCCCAGGCCGCGCGAGCCGCCGGTGACCAGGGCCACCTTGCCGGACAGATCGAACATCAGCTGGCCTTCCGGATCTGTGGCTTGGCGTCCTCCCGCGTCAGCGGCCGCCGCTCTCCCGAGATGGCCCTCGTGATGACCAGCCGCTGGATCTCCGAGGTGCCTTCCCAGATCTGATAGATCTTGGCATCGCGCATCCACTTTTCCACCGGGTACTCGCGGATATAGCCGTAGCCGCCCAGGATCTGGACCGCATCCAGCGTGACCTGCATGCCCATGTCGGCCGCAAACGCCTTGGCCATGCTGCCCTCGGCGCGGGTGAAGAGCATGCCCTGCTGGGACATCCAGCCGGCGCGCCAGGCCAGCAGCCGGGCCGCGTCGATGTTGATGGCCATGTCGGCCAGCTTGAAGCCGACGCCCTCGTGCTTGATGATCGGCCTGCCGAAGGCGACCCGCTGGGTGGCGTAGTCGAGGGCGAACTCGTAGGCGGCGCGAGCGATGCCGATGGAGCCGACCGCGACCGCCGGCCGCGAGTGCTCGAGCATGAGGAGCGCCCCCAGGGCGCCCGGCCCGGCCTCGGGATCGCCCGGTTCACCGCCCAGCCGGTTCTCGACCGGCACCAGGCAGTCCTCCAGGATCACCTGGGCGGTGTGCGACGCCCGGACGCCGAGCTTCTTCTCTTTGCGCCCCATCCGCAGGCCCGGGTTTCCCTTCTCCACTACGAACGCTGCGATCCCGGCGGCGCCCAGGCTGCGGTCGGTGGTGGCAAAGATAACGTGCAAGTCGGCGATGCCGCCGTTGGTAATGAACTGCTTGGTGCCGTTGAGGACGTAGCCACGCTCGCCGCGGGTGGCGGTGGTCTGGATCGCCATGGCGTCGGAGCCGGCTCCGGGTTCCGTCAGCCCCATGGCCCCAATCAAGGGAGTCTTGGAGCGACAGAACTCGCCGATCCAGCGTTTCTTCTGTGCCTCACTGCCGGTGGCCAGAATGGCCGTGGCCGCCAGACCAGTGCTGGTGATGGCGACCGCGATCCCGGCACAGCCCCAGTGCAGCTCCTCGGCGATCAGCATGTTCGAG
>DASPZT010000163.1:0-3882 GCA_035636135.1 Candidatus Limnocylindria bacterium
CTGGTGTGGCTGATCCTGTCTCGCCTCCTCCTGGTTCCCGTGATCGCCATGGTGGCCTACGAGTGCATTCGCTTCCTCGGTCGCCACCGGCGAAACCCGATCGTCAAGGTGCTGGTGCTGCCGCTGCTGGCGACGCAGAAGCTGACTACCCGGGAACCCGATGACGGCCAGATTGCGGTCGCCCTGGCCGCCTTCAACGGCGCCCGACAGGAGGAGACCGAGGCGGCGGCCTGATGTTCGAAGAGCTGGAGGCGGTCAGGGCGCGCTACGACGCGATCAACGACCGGCTCGCCGATCCGAACGTGCTCCAGGACCTGAAGGAGGTCCAGCGCCTGGGCAAGGAGCAGGCCCAGCTGCGCCCCCTGGTCGACCTGTACCAGCGATACCGGCGTGCCGAGCAGGCCATCGCCGACGCCCGCCAGCTGCTGGAGACGGAGCGCGATGAGGAGATGGTCGACTACGCCCGCCAGGAGCTGGAGAGGCAGCAAACCGAACAGGAACGGCTGGCCCGGGAGCTCCACGCGGCCCTGGTGCCGAAGGACCCGAACGACGACAAGGACGTGATCGTCGAGATCCGCGGCGGGACCGGGGGCGAGGAAGCCGCGCTCTTCGCCGCGGACCTCTTCAAGATGTACAGCCGCTACGCCGAGCTCAAACGCTGGCGGGTGGAGCTGCTGTCGTCCAGCGTCACCGAGCGGGGCGGCTTCAAGGAGGTCATCTTCGAAGTCCGCGGCAAGGGCGCCTATTCACGGCTGAAGCTCGAAAGCGGCGTGCACCGCGTGCAGCGAGTCCCCGAGACCGAGGCCCAGGGCCGGATCCACACCTCCACGGCGACGGTGGTCGTGATGCCCGAAGCCGAGGACGTCGAGGTGGCCATCGACCCCGAACGGCTAAAGGTGGACGTCTACCGCTCGGGCGGCCACGGCGGCCAGAGCGTGAACACGACCGACTCCGCCGTCCGGCTCACCTACACACCGGAGGATGGCGGCGAGCCGATCGTGGTCGCCATCCAGGACGAGCGCTCGCAGCTCAAGAACCGGGCCAAGGCCGAGAAAGTGCTGAAGACCCGCCTGCTGGCCCGCCAGCAGGAACAGGAGGCGGCCCAGCTCACCAAGGTGCGCCGGTCGGCGGTGGGGACGGCGGAACGGAGCGAGAAGGTGCGCACCTACAACTATCCCGAGGGCCGCATCACCGATCATCGCATCGACCTGAAGTACTACAAGCTGCCCCAGTTCCTGACGGGGGACCTGGATCCGGTGCTGGACCGGCTGCTGGCGGCGGACCAGGCGAACCGGTTGTCCGGACGCGACGGTGGAGCCAACGGTGAGGTCCAATGACCAGGACGGGTCCCGCGTTCGTGACCAGTTACGCGCGGCCCGCCGGCGGCTGACCCAGGCCAACATCGGGAGGCCCGCGCTCGACGCTGAAGTCTTGCTCGGGCACGTCTTGAAACGGCCGCGGGAATGGCTCTGGGCCCACGATGATCGCCGGCTCACGGCGTCCCAGGTCCGTCGTTTTCGCCTCCTGCTGGCCCAGCGGTCGCACCGGGTCCCGGTTGCGTACCTGACCGGCGTCAAAGAGTTCTTCGGGGAACCAATCCGGGTGAACCACCGCGTGCTTGTCCCTCGCCCGGATACGGAGGTCCTGGTGGAAGCCGGCCTGCGATTCCTGCACGACCACCCCGGGGCGCGCGACGTCATCGACCTGGGAACCGGCAGCGGCGCCATCGCCATCGCCGTCGCCCGCAACTGCCCACGGGCCCGGGTCCAGGCCCTGGACACCGATGAGCGAGCCCTCCGGGTGGCGCGAGCCAATGTGCGTGCCCGGCAAGTATCCGGCCGGGTCGAGGTCCGTCGGAGCGACCTGTTCGGGCGGGCTCGGCCCACTGACCTGGTGCTGGCCAATCTGCCTTACCTGTCCGCGGCGGCCCTTCGGCGCCTGCCGCTGGACGTTCGGCATGAGCCGAAACGGGCGCTCAACGGCGGTGCCGACGGGCTTCGGCTGATCCGGCGGGCGCTGGCCGACGCTCCTCGCATGCTTCGGCCCAGCGGCGCGATGGTCATCGAGTGCGATCCGCGGCAGGCGCGCTCAGTGGCCAGTCTCGCCCGTTCGAGCTTCCCGGGGGCGACGATTGGCGTGCTCGCCGACCTGAGCCGGCGTTCGCGGGCCGTCGAGGTGCGCCTCTGATGGTGCGCTGGCCCGCGGAGCCTCCTTACATCAACCAGGCCATCAGCCGGCTCCTCCAGGGCGCGGTGATTGCCTTCCCGACCGACACGCTGTACGCTATCGGGTCCCGGGCCCGCGATCCCTCTGCGGTGCGCCGGCTCTACGCGATCAAGCGTCGGCCGGCCGACCAGCCGGTCGTGTTGCTGGTGGCCGACGCCACCCAGGTGCCCGAATGGGCGATCGTCACGCCCCAGGCGGAGGATTTGATGACCCGCTACTGGCCCGGGGCGCTGACCCTGGTCCTGATGCGCCGCTCGGGGGCGCCCATCGTCGGTGCCGGCGGCTCTACCCTGGCGTTTCGGGCGCCGGACCACCCGGTGGCCCTGGAGCTCCTCCGCGGCTTGACGGAGCCGATCGCCAGCAGCAGCGCCAACTACGCCGGCGCGCCACCGCCGGCGGACGCCGGGTCGGTGGAGGCGGCCTTCGCCCAGGAGCTGGACCTGATCCTCGACGGCGGGCCGGCCAACGGACAGCCGTCCACCATCCTCGACCTGAGCGGGACCGAACCGCGCATCCTCCGGCAGGGTCTCATTCCGGCGGCCGACCTGATTCGGAGATAAGCGCGGCCGATCCCGGATAATCCTTGGCATGGTCCAGGTTGCCCGCGATCTGACAAGCAAGATTGACGAGGTCGATCCCGAGGTGGGGCAGGCGATCCGCGATGAGTTCGATCGGCAGCAGTACACGCTGGAGCTGATCCCGTCCGAGAACATCGCCAGCCCGGCAGTCCTGCAAGCGCTGGGATCGCTGCTCAACAACAAATACGCCGAGGGCTATCCCGGCAAGCGCTACTACGGCGGCTGCCAGAACGTCGATCGGATCGAGACCCTGGCCATCGAGCGGGCCAAGGCGCTGTTCGGTGCCGAGCATGCGAACGTGCAGCCCCACTGCGGGACCACGGCCAACTACGCCGTCTATGCCACCGTCCTCCAGCCGGGCGACACCGTGATGGGCATGGACCTCAGCCACGGCGGCCACCTAAGCCATGGCAGCCCGGTCAACTTCTCGGGCAAGCTCTATCACTTCGTGCCCTACGGCGTTGATCCCAAGACCGAGCGCATCGATTACGACGTGCTCGAGCGACAGGCGCAGGAGGTGCGACCCAAGATGCTGCTGGGCGGCTACAGCGCCTACCCACGCATCCTCGACTTCGCCCGCATGGCCGCCATTGCCAAATCCGTGGACGCCTACTTCTTCGTGGACATGGCCCACTTCGCCGGCCTGGTGGCGGGCGGGGCGCACCCCAGCCCGGTTCCCCATGCCGACTTCGTGAGCTTCACCACGCACAAGACCATGCGCGGACCGTGGGGCGGGATGATCCTCTGCAAGGCGCCGTTCGCGGCGGACCTGGACAAGAGCGTCTTTCCGGGCAGCCAGGGTGGCCCGCACAACCATGGGGTGGCGGCCAAAGCCGTGATGCTGGCACAGTGGCGCACGCCCGAGTTCAAGGGCTACGCGCAGCGGGTCGTGGGCAACGCGCGGGCGCTCGCCGACGGCCTGACGGGGCGTGGGCTGCGGTTGATCAGCGGCGGCACCGACAACCACCTGATGCTGATCGACCTGCGCCCACTGGGGCTGACCGGCAAGCGCGTGCAGGAGATCTTCGACACGGTGGGGATGACGGTCAACCGCAACAGCATCCCCTTCGACACGGCC
>DASPZT010000164.1:0-2670 GCA_035636135.1 Candidatus Limnocylindria bacterium
CGAACACGTGGGACTGCTTCAGCAGACCGTCAACCAGGGTCGTCTTGCCGTGATCCACGTGCGCGATGATCGCCACGTTCCGGAGATCGTGGCGACGCGTTGACAGAGCGGATGGACTGAGGGCAATCATTTTGGGGGCCGTGTACACAACGGTTCAGCCGACTCGAGCTTTCCTTCGAAGCTTCTCTGGCCGGTGCGCAACCACGCGGTCATGCTACGCGACCGAGCGCACACGCCATGGCACCATTCTGGTCTACCCGCCAGATACACCCTGCAAACCTAGCCGAGAAAGCGGAGGATCCGCTGGGCGATCGCCTCGCCCTGGTCCTCCTGCAGGAAATGGCCGGCTCCGGAAATCGTCTCCGGGGGCAGCGCACCCGGGATCAGTTTCGCGATCCGCTCGCCCACCTGGGGCCTGAAGATGGGATCGCTGTCCGAGAAGAGCACGAGAGTTGGGCGCTCCCAATGGGCCATCGCGTCGCGCACGCGCTGCATCGCAGCCGTCGAGGGATGGTCCGGGCTGATCGCCACCAGCTCGGGAAATCGCAACATGCCGGTCTTCGACTCCGGCACTGGGAACGGGGTGTCGTAACCCGCGACCACGTCGTCGGCTAAGGGCGTGACGCACCCGTTGCGCACCATGCGGCCGGCGCTCAGCCGCGGCCCGACTCGCCGGACGAAGTCCCGAAACACGAGCCAGGCGTCCGAAGGCGGCCGGCCCGGCGAGATTCCGGTGTTCATGACTACCAGCCGGGCGACCCGCTCCGGATGCTCCGCGGCCAGGCGCATCCCGATCGGTCCGCCCCAGTCCTGGACGACGACGCCCAGCTCGGCCAGGTCAAGGGCCTCGACCAGCCCCCCGATCGACTCGGAATGCCGGTCGTAGGTGTAGAAGTCCGGGTCCAGCGGCTTGTCCGAGCGGCCGAAGCCGAAGTAATCCGGGGCGATTACCCGAAAGCGCTTGGCCAGGATCGGGATCATCTTCCGGTACAGGAAGGACCAGGTGGGCTCGCCGTGGAGTAGGAGGACCGGCGCGCCAACCCCCTCGTCGACGTAGTGCATTCGGAGGCCGGCCTGCTCCAGGTAATGGGGGGTAAACGAATAGTCGGGGAGACCGGCGAAGCGCTCTTCCGGGGTCCGATACGTGGTCGCGGGCTGCGCCGTCGTCACCCCTGGCCCGTGTTAGCTCTCGCGGTTGCCGCTATGGAACTTTCGATGCACCGCCCGCAGCTGCGGGTTGGTGACGTGCGTGTAGATCTGCGTCGTGCTCAGGTTGGCGTGGCCGAGGAGCTCCTGCACCGCTCGCAGGTCCGCCCCGTTGGTCAGCAGGTCCGTGGCAAAGGAGTGCCGGAGCGTGTGGGGGGTGGCCGAGATGCCGAGGCCGGCCAGCCGGACGTACTTCTTGACCATCCGTTCGATGGAGCGGGGGGACATCCGCATCCCAGGTCCGCCGGGACTGGTGTCCAGCTCTCCCCGGGTGCGCATGAAGAGGGGCCGGTATTTGTCGTGGCGGGCCTGCAGGTAGCGCTGCAGCCACTCGGCGGCCGCGTCGCTGAGGAAGACCACCCGGAGCTTGCGGCCCTTCCCGATCACCCCGAACTCCCGCGTCTTGAGGTTGACTTGCTGGCGATCCAGGGCGGCCAGCTCCGAAACCCGCAGGCCGGTGCTGAACAGGGTCTCGAGCAACGCGCGGTCGCGCAGGCCGCGAGTCGTGGCGACGTCTGGCGCAGCCAGCAGCCGAGCCATCTGGTCGGCGTCGAGGAACTTGAGCGATCGGGAGTTCGCCTTGCCCAGCTCGACCCGGTCCGCCGACAGGGCGTCGATGCCCTGCTGGGCGCACCAGCGGAGCAGCGAGCGCAGCGCGACCAGGAAGTAGGTCTGGGTCGCCCGGGTGAGGGGCTTGCCTGTGGCCGGCGTGACCCGACGGCTGAGCGAGAGCTTGTACTGGCGGACCACGTCGGTCGTCAGGTCGGCGATGTCCTGCACCGCGGGCTGATGCTTACCCAGCCAGGCCAGTAGGGTACCCAGGTAGTAATCGTATTGACGAATGGTCAGCGGGCTCAGGTTGCGATCGAGCTCGCAGGCCTCCAGGAAGGCGCGCACGCGGCCGGCAAAAGGTGCCGGGATGGAGACGGCCTCTGGCTTCGACGTGGTGAGGACGGGCACGCTCTGGCCGCGATTCTAGCGCGTCTTGACCGTGCTGACCGTATCAGTTCGGGCGGAGCGCACGATGCAGCGCCACAATCCCGGCCGTCATCCGCTCCACCTGCACGTCGCTGAACCCAACCTGCTCTAGCAATCGGGCGAGGTCGGTGGGGGAGGGGAATCCCTGAACGGTGTCCGCCAGATACTGATAGGCCTGCCGGTCCATCCCGAACCACCCGGCAATGCGTGGCATCACGCCCGCCAGGTAGACGCGGTAGGGGAGGAAAAGCGGACCTCGAGGTGGAGGGCGGAATTCCAGGATGACCAGCCGGCCGCCCGGCTTCAAGACGCGAAACATCTCGGCCAGACCACCTTCCCGGTCCACCAGGTTGCGCAGTCCGAAGGCGATGGTCACCGCGTCGATGCTCCGATCCGCAAGCGGCAGGGTCATGATGTCGCCCAGCTGGAATTCCACGCCTGGGACCTGCCGGCGGGCCAGCTCGAGCATGCGCGGCGAGAAATCGA
>DASPZT010000165.1:0-2567 GCA_035636135.1 Candidatus Limnocylindria bacterium
ACGCGAGGGCGGTTATAGTCGGCGACCAGAAACTCACCCCGACCGAGCCGTTCCGGCAGGGGGGTACCGGCGGGCAGGTCGTGGACGGTCACGCCCTGCGGCAGCAGGGCCCGGTGGTGGGCGGCTGTCTCCGGCGGGATCCAGACGTTGACCGGCACCCCCCGACAGTACACCGCCACAATCAACGATGTGGACTGGAACCACAACAGCAACTATCACGCCGCCCTGCTCCGTGAAGTCCCACCGCGATGCGGCCGTGCCCTCGATGTCGGCTGCGGCGACGGGGCCTTCGCTCGCAAACTGGCATCGCGGGCCGGCCGCGTGGACGCCATCGATGCAGACGCGGCCGTGATTGCATGCGCTCGGGACCAGTCACCGGTGCCTTCGAACGTGTTATTCATCCTCGCCGACTTCCTCGCCTACCCGATCGACGCGGACGCCTACGACTTCGTCGCCGCCCTGGCCTCGCTGCACCACATGCCGTTTGAACCCGCGCTGGAGAAAATGACCCGAGCGCTGCGGCCCGGTGGTGTCCTGGCGGTGCTCGGCATCTGGCCGGTCGCCACGACGCGGGACCAGATCGTAAGCGGCGCGGCGGTGGTGGCCAACCGCGCCTACCAGCTACTTCGCGGCCCCGACCGCGTCACGGCTCCCACGGCGCCTCCCACGATGACGCTGGACGAACTCCGAGTCCGAGCCGCCCAACTGCTCCCCGGAGCCCGGGTTCGCCGTCGCCTCCTCTGGCGCTACACGATCCTCTGGACCAAGCCCAGCTAAAGAATCAGCATCGTGTCGCCGAACTCGTGCCAGAGATAGCGCCGGTCGATGGCCTCGGCATAGGCCCGGGCGAGAAGATCGCGGTCGACAAACGCTTGCAACAGGTCGAAGTGGCTGGCTTGGGGTTCGTGAAACCCGGTGAGCAGGGCGTCCACCGCCCGCGGCCGGTGGGCCGGTGAGATCTTCAGATCGGTCCACCCAGCGAGAGCCCGGACGTGGCCATGCCGATCGACCGCCGTCTCCAGGGCGCGCACCACGGTGGTGCCGACGGCGATCACCCGGTGGGCGCGGGCGACGGCTGTGGCGGCCTGGGTCGACACCTCGAACCACTCCTCGTACATGTGGTGCTCCGCGTCGAAGGCATCGTCCTGGAAGGAGCTCAGTCCGGTGTGCAGGACGATGTCGGCAGTCTCGATGCCCCGCTCGTGCAGGCCGAGGAGTAGTTCCCAGCTAAAGGCCAGGCCGGCCGAAGGCGCTTCGGCCGAGCCGGGATGGGTGGCGTAGACGGTCTGGTAGTACTCCAGCGGAATCGGAGCGGGCACGTAGGAATATCGGATCGGCTCACCCACGGACAGCAACCGGTCGAGTCCATCCTCATCCAGGCGGATCCGCCATAGGAGCGGGATGTCCGCCCGACGGCCCTCCACGGTTGCCTTGGTACCCGCCATGGCCAGGCGCTCACCCGCGATTAAGGGCACGTTCGCGTGCGACGGGGTTGGCTGCACCGCCAGCACGTCCCACAGGCGGCCGCGCCGGACGGAGGGACGGAGCTGCACCGGGCTGCCGTCCTGGCGGCGGGCTGGGATGGCGGCCGGCAGGGTTCGGCTGCTGTTCACCACCAACAGGTCGCCGCCGTCCAGGAAGTCGCCGACCTGGTCGAACCGGGTGTGCGTGATCGATCCGCTCGTGCGGTCGATCACCATGAGCCTGACGTGATCGCG
The DNA here is from genome assembly GCA_035636135.1 of Candidatus Limnocylindria bacterium. Classification (GTDB taxonomy): domain Bacteria; phylum Chloroflexota; class Dormibacteria; order CF-121; family CF-121; genus CF-121. The sequence goes on from DASPZT010000165.1 coordinate 1,719, forward strand.
TCGCATCCCGCGCAGCTCGGCCGGCTGGCTGGCGCGCAGCTCGGGCGGCAGCTTCCAGCCGGCGAGTTCAAGCATGTGACCGCACCTCCAGCAGTGACTGGGCTTCCAATCGCGTCGCCGGATGGGGCTCGCTCGCCAGCCGCACGAAGGCCTCGGCGACCTCTTCGGGTCGCGCCAGGTCGATGGGATCCGCCTCGGGGTCTGCGGCCCGGTGCATGGCCGTATCCATGTCGCCCGGATCGACGGCGTGGATCCGGACCCCCGTCCCTTCGAGTTCCGCGGCCCAGGTGCGGGTCAGCCCATCCAGAGCCGCCTTTGACACCGAGTAGGCGCCCCAGCCCGGATAACCGGTGACAGCCGCGTCCGAGCTCACGTTTATGACCAGACCCTCTCGCCTGGTGAGCATGCTCCGGATCACGGCCTGGGCCAGGCGGAAGGGCGCGACCACGTTGACCTGCAGGACGTCAATGAAGGCGTCGGGTGGATAGTCGACGAGATAGGGGAGAGGGGTGGGGCCCAGCTCTGACGCGTTGTTGACCAGGATGTCGATGCGCTGGAAGCGTTCCAGGGTCAGCGCCACGACCCGCTCGATGTCTCGCGGGTTGCGAACGTCCGCTTGAATGGCGAGCGCCACCGCGCCGGCGGCCCGGACTTCCGCGGCGATGGCCTCCAGGGCGGCGGCGCCGCGGGCGCAAATGGCGAGCTGCGCTCCTTCACGGGCAAACGCCAGTGCCACCGCCCGGCCTAACCCGCGAGAAGCTCCAGTGACCAGTGCCACTCGGCCCCGCAGCGTCATGCGTCCGCCCCTTCCAACGCCGGGATGACCTCGCGGCCGATCGCCTCCAGCCG
>DASPZT010000166.1:0-3847 GCA_035636135.1 Candidatus Limnocylindria bacterium
TGGTGATGCGCAGGTGTCCCAGGGCTACCGGAACGGCGAGCTGGTTATCGTGATCGACTGTTCGGGCCTGGTGCGGTCGCCCGTTTCTGGGCAGCCGTGCCCGGGTATCCGGCAGCCGCCCCGGCGGACGGCGCTACCGGAGCCTGGTACCGGAACGCGGTGGCACATCCTCACCGATCCCGGCAGCAACGAGTTCTGCGCTTCAGCCGCCCAGCAGCAGACGGCAACGCTGGGCGTTACGCTCGGCACGCGGCATGGTCGAGCGTCTTGCTCAGTTCGCCGCGACGTCGGGGGTGATGCCGTCGGCATCGTGGAGGTCTGTCGTTTACTGATCCGTCTTGTCCCGGCCGGCCGGGATGCGCGAGCTGTTCTGGTTCCTGCCATGCTGCCGGGGCTCATGGGTAGCAGAAGTACCTCGGGCTCTGGTCTTGATGGTGACCTTCGGCGCCTTCGCGCCTGTCGGGGTTCGTTCTGCCTGCGGCACGGCGGTAGTCATCCGCGGCGGGTTCGCCAATGATGGGGAGCTATGTTCCTGAGTGTGACGCCTCTGACCGACGTCGCTGTGTGGGCGCGCGGCAAGGGTCTGGAGATCGTGCTGCTCGTGACGGGGGCGATCTTGCTGACGCGTCTGGCGACCTGGCTGGGCGGGAAGATCACGGACCGGATCGACGCCAACGCGCAAGAGACCGACGTGCTAGTCCGCTCGGAGGCGTCAAAGCACCGGCACGCGCTGGCGCAGGTGATCACATGGGCCACCCTGGTGGTCATCTACATCGCGGCCGGCGTGGCTATCGCAGCGCGCCTCGGTGTCCCGGTGACAAGCCTGGTGGCCCCTGCCGCCGTGGCGGCTGTCGCGCTGGGGTTCGGCGCGCAGCGCATCGTCCAGGACATCCTGGCTGGCTTCTTCATCATCGCTGAGCGTCAGTACGGCTTCGGGGACCTCATCCGGCTTTGGGTGCCGAGCCTGCCCGATCCCGCTATCGGGACCGTCGAGGATGTCACGTTGCGAGTGACGACGGTGCGGACCGCCGATGGCGAGGTGGTTATCACGCCCAACGGCCAGATCACCCAGGTGACCAATCTCTCGCGCGACTGGGCACGTGCCGTGGTGGACGTGCCGGTGCCTGCTGCGGTGGACGTCAACCGCGTGAGCGACCTGCTGCGGGTGATCGGGGAGGAGGCGTATAAGGAGCCGGACTTGCGGCAGTTGCTGCTGGACGCTCCGGCCGTCATGGGCGTGCAGAGCATCGATGTGGGCCATTTCCAGGTCCGCCTGGTCGCCAGGACGCTGCCCGGCAAGCAGTTCGAGGTCGGGAGGATGCTGAGGGCCCGGATCGCGGCCGGGCTGCGGCGTGAGGGTATCCACCTGCCGGCCGGCCTCGATACGGCAGCGGCGACTGGGAGCGGCTGATGCGACGGGTGCGGACCTCGACCTGGGTCCTGACCGCAGTTTTCCTGGTTACCTTGGTGCTCTACTTCAGGGTCAGGCCTCCATCGCCGGCAGCCGGCGGCGTCACCCCCGCGACCGTGCAGCCCTCAACCCCGGCCGGGCCGGCGCCTGCCACGTCACCGCCAACCACCACGCCGAGGCCAACTTCGCAGGCCACGCCAACGAGTCCGGCGTCCCCGACCGGCACCCCACTCCCGACCGGGACTCCGACGACATCGCCCTCCTCGACGGCGACGCCAGCTCCCTCAGACACTGTCTCGGCGTCCCCATAGATGAATCCCGCCTCCTGTTCCGCCGCAGGCCCAGTGGGGGGTGACTTTCATGACCTGTCCCTCGGACCACATAATGATCTGATCTGGAGCCTCGCCGCAGGCGAGCTGCAACCTGCCGAAGGCGTACATATCGGCGGTTATCTGAAGGCCGTCTGGGAGTGGAGCAGGGGTCTTGCGGCGTTGACATGTCGCCGAACGACGTTCTGCCGGGGACGCTAAATTCGAATAACATCAGCGACAAGGGGATTTTGCGCGGGGTCACGGCGAAGACAGTGCTTCAGGTAACGTGTCTACTCCGCAGCCAAAGGCCCACAAATGCCTGCGGCAGCTACGTCGATGACACCCCAACGCGGGCTTGAGATAACGGCGGATCTCGGCTGCATTCGTAACCCGGACGTAACGACGCTGCGTGAGTACTGCCAGTCTTCGGGCAATCATCCGCTCCGCCGCAAATGCTGTCCGCTGCTGCGAGTCCCGTGAGGCGATCCGTTGCTTAGAGAGCTGCAACCAGCGGCGACCACGGCCCGCGAGTCGCGGTCAGCCCCCATCAACTCACATCGGAGGATTGTCCAGGCGTCACACCAGGAGCCTCATCACCGGTCTGGTGGGGTAGGTGCGAGCGATCTCCGAAAAGCCCGCAGCGACGAACATGGCCATGGTCCCGGTATAGATGGCCGACCCTGCCACTCGTGCAGCGCTTAGAGCGGCCACATCGACCGGATGACCCTCAACAGCCGTTGCTCCGTGCTCACAGGCGAACTCGACAGCAGCTTTCAGTAGTGCCGATCCGACGCCGGATCGTCGGTGACGGCTGTCGACTACAAAGCACGTGACCCACCAGGCCCCTGGATCTTCCGTGAGCACCTTTGCCAAAGCCCTGTTGCCACTCACCCCAGGAAAGTCAGAACGAGGTCCGACCCTGGTCCACCCGACAGGCTGATCGCCGACATAAGAAATCAGACCCGGCGGAACCGCGGCCTGGGCGATCTCCCGTCGCAGCGCGTCGCGATTGTCCGGTGCCGGTTCCGACGCCGAGGTTGGCTGACCAGCCTGGCGGACAAAGAGCTGACACCAGCACCACGAAGGATCCTCACCACGTCGGCCGAACGCCCCGACAAGATCACGCCAACGATCCGCGGTGGCCGGCCGTACCTGTACGGACATGGCCCCGACCCTACAGTCCTGGCATCGTCGCGCCAGCCGAACTTCTCGCGGGCGGTTGCAGGACCCCCATAGCGGTGGCAGCCCGCGCCCTGTGCGCCAGAATGGCCGGATATGTACTCGGGATTGACGGCGAAGCCGATCACCCTCATACCGCGCAGAACGGCGGGTCGGGTGCGGCCGATCGGCGCGCACCGTCCCGCTCTCGGCTACCAGATGAAGTGTTGTGATGGCACGCTCGGGGTGTGGGCGACAGCAGGTTCCCGCGGCGGCTGTTGCGGAACGCCGACCTGACCATTGTGCCGGGGTTCATCGCGGCCAGGAGGAACGCGCGTGGCCGGCCGGCATGAGTCGTCAAAGGTAAGAGCCGTGGTGACAACGACCAGGCGCTCACCCTTGGCGAGGTGGCCGCCTCAGCTCGCCGCCAGCCAGATCAGCGCGGCGACCAGGATCGCGACGAAAAACACCACCACGATGACGGCGGCCGGGATCGTGCGGTCCTTGTCGTCTTGCTTGTGCACGTCAGTCCCTGTTGCGGTTGATGGCGTCCGGGCACGGCGCGGCGGACAAGCCCGGAGCCGCTGCGCTGGCGGCTTCAGCTGCCCCGGGCCGTGCTTGCAGTTGCCGAACCTACGCTTGTCCGATCCGGCGTTGCGCCCCGAGCCCTCTGGGGAGAGGTCCCCGGCCACCCCACCGGTCCGGCCTGTCGTACCGCGCGAGGCCGGCTGGGTCCTGGTCAGCGGGGCCTGCTGCCCCGCTCGCCCGCTGGTAGTGGGTTCCGGCCGCCCGAGGCATGCCACCCTGGCTCGTCGCCGGCGAGGTTCCAGCGCCGTTAGTCAGGGCGGTAGCCCGGCCGGGACTGCGCGGGCGGCGCGATCTCATCGGGGGTCCGCGGGGCCTGACCGGATGCCTCGCCGCCGGCTGGCCGGTCGTCATACGACACGTCGACGTGCTGGTCGTCGCG
>DASPZT010000167.1:0-3964 GCA_035636135.1 Candidatus Limnocylindria bacterium
GCGATGCTGGCCGCGTTCTGCAGGGCCGACCGGGTGACCTTGGTCGGGTCCACGATCCCGGCCTTGATCATGTCGACGTACTCCAGCTTGGCGGCGTCGAAGCCCTGTCCCTTGGGCAGGCTCCTGACCTTTTCCACCACAACCGAGCCTTCGGCGCCCGCGTTGTTGGCGATCTGTCGCAGCGGTTCCTCCAGCGCGCGCCGGACGAGCGCGACGCCGGTGGCCTCGTCGCCGGTCAGCTTCAGGCTATCGAGCGCCTTCTGGGCATTGACCAGGACCACGCCGCCGCCCGGCACGATGCCTTCCTCGACGGCAGCCCGGGTGGCGGACACCGCGTCCTCCATCCGGTGCTTCTTCTCCTTGAGCTCGGTCTCGGTGGCCGCGCCCACCTTGATCACGGCGACGCCGCCGGCCAGCTTGGCGAGCCGCTCCTGGAGCTTTTCCTTGTCCCAGTCGGAGGTGCTCTTGTCGATCTCGGCCTTGATCTGGTTGATCCGGCCCTTGATGTCATCCGGCTTGCCATGGCCTTCGATGATGGTGGTGTCGTCCTTGGTGACCTTGACGCTGCGGGCCCGGCCGAGCTGGTTCAGCTGGACCGAGTCCAGCTTCAAGCCGAGCTCTTCCGAGATGACCTGACCGCCGGTCAGGATGGTGATGTCCTGCAGCATGGCCTTGCGGCGATCACCGAAGCCGGGCGCCTTGACGGCCACGGCCGTGAACGTGCCGCGTAACTTGTTGACGATCAGGGTGGCGAGGGCCTCGCCTTCGACGTCCTCGGCGATGATCAGCAGCGGCCGGCCGCTCTGCACCACCTTCTCCAACACGGGCAGCAAGTCCGCCACGGCCGAGATCTTCTTCTCGGTGATCAGGATGTACGGATCCTCGAGCACGGCTTCCATCCGGGTGGGGTTGGTCACCATGTAGGCGGAGACGTATCCCTTATCGAACTGCATTCCCTCGACCAGCTCGAGCTCGGTGGTGATGCCCTTGGATTCCTCGACGGTGATCACGCCGTCCTTGCCCACTTTCTCCATGGCGTCGGCCACGGTTTCCCCGATGGCGGGGTCGGCGGCGGAGATGGACGCGACCTGGGCGATCTTCTCCCGCTCCGAAATCTGGACCGACTGCTCCTTGATCGCCTTGACGGCTTCGTCGACCGCCTTCTGGATGCCGATCTTGAGCAGCATCGGGTTGGCGCCGGCGGCCACGTTGCGCAGGCCCTCGTTGATGATGGCCGCGGCCAGCACGACCGAGGTGGTGGTACCGTCACCGGCGATGTCGTTGGTCTTGCTGGCGACTTCTTTCACCAGCTGGGCCCCCATGTTCTCAAAGGGATCCTCGAGCTCGATCTCCTTGGCGATGGTCACCCCGTCGTTGGTGATGGTCGGGGAGCCGAATTTCTTGTCGAGCACAACGTTCCGGCCCTTGGGGCCGATCGTAATTCGAACCGCGTCGGCCACTTTGTCGACGCCGCGCTTCAGAGCCGTCCGAGCTTCGACGTCGTATGCCAATTGCTTGGCCATTCTCTCGTCCTCCTTCCTGCTGGGTATGTTGGGGTAGCGCTGCTAAGCTACCCGATTTTAGCACTCTTGAATCGAGAGTGCTAGCAGTCGGCCAGGCCAAGCGCCAGCCAGCAGGGCGGTCGGTAGAATTGTGGGAACGGCCCTGCTCGCCGGCCGGTTCCCTGATGCGCGAACCCAGAACTGCCTCCCAGCGTCTCGGCCGGGCCATGGCCTGGAGCCTGGCCTTGACCGTGGGCGCCGTAGTGGTCCGCGAGCTGGTCCGTCCGCGACCGGAGCGGCCCCGGCTGATCGACTGGGAGCTGGTCGAGGCCATGGCGCTGCGCCACTCGGGCGAGGCGCAGGACCCTCCCTCGGATCCGGCGCTGGCGGCCAGTTACGAGGCGATGGCGGCCCGCCTGACTCCCCTGCTGAACCAGGCCCTGGCCGACAGCACCGCCCCTGCGCCGATCACCTACCCACCCCTGCGACCAGTCGGCCGGCGCGCCTGGGTCAGGTTCAACGTCCGCATCTTCCGGCAGATGTTCCAGCCCCTGGAGCGGCTCGAGGAGCGGCTGCCCGGGTCCCTCCTGCTCCGCTTCGGACAGGCGGGGATTACCCGCTACCTGGGGTTCATGCTCGGCCTGCTGGCCAGGCGGGTGCTGGGGCAATACGACCCCGCACTGCTCGGACGAGAGCCGATCGAGACCGGCTCTCTGATCCTGGTCGAACCGAATGTGCAGGCCTGGGCCAGCAAGGAGGGCCTCCCGGTTGACGAGCTTCGGCAGTGGCTGGCCATGCACGAGCTGACTCACGCCTGGGAGTTCCGGGCGCACCCCTGGCTGCGGATGTACCTGGAGGACCTGCTCGGCCAGGTCCTCATCGGCCGGCTGCTGGACGGCCGGACGCCGACCACCTTCGAGCTGATCCGGACCCTCACCGTCGGCATGGGGCAGCAGTGGAAAGCCATCGCCAAGCTCCAGGCGGCGATGAGCCTGCTGGAGGGCTTCAGCAATCTGATGATGGATGAGATCGGCGTCCGCGAGCTGCCCCATTTTGGCGCCCTGGAAACCGCCTACCGCCGGCGGCTGCTCAATCGCACTCCGCTGGAGCGGGCCCTGCTGCGGCTGACCGGCATGGAGATGAAGATGCAGCAGTACATCCAGGGCGAGCGCTTTGCCCGCGCCGTCCGGGACCAGGGGGGCATGGCGTTGCTGGCCCAGGTCTGGCGGGGGCCCGAATGGCTTCCCACGATGCAGGAGATCCAGCGCCCCGAGCTCTGGATCATGAGGGCCGGCGCGGCCGCGGCGTGATCCGGCCGCTGGCGGTGGTCACCACCTTGGGGTTCGTGCTGACAGCCTGTGGCGCCACCGGCGATCTCCCCGGGACCGCCACGACGCCCGGGCTGGAGGCCCAGATCGTGTCGACCGAGGTCCTGGTAGGTCACCAGGTTCGGTTTCCGGTGGGGATCCTGGAGCGCAACACCCCGGTGAAGGACGCCCATGTGCACATCCGGACGTTCTTCCTGGGCAACAACGGTCAGGAGACCCGGGGCGAGTCCGACGCGCCCTTCCGGGGCGACGGGCTGCAGGGCGCGGGCGTGTACGTGGCCCACCTGGACTTCGACAAGGCCGGCTCGTGGGGCGCGGAGATCACCGCCTCGCGGCCCACCGGCGCCCACGCGGTCATCCGGCTGTCCCTCAACGTCCTCGCCGAGTCGGTGGTGCCGGCGCCGGGCCAGGCCGCCCCGCGCAGCCACAACCCGACCGTCGCCGATGTCCCCGATGCCAGCTACATCGACAGCGGGAACCCGCCGAATGACATGCACCAGATATCGATTGCGGATGCCATCGCCAAGCACCAGAAGACCCTGGTCATCTTTGCCTCGCCCGCGTTCTGCACCAGCCGGATCTGCGGGCCGGAGGTGCAGGTTGTCCAGTCGCTGGAACCCAGCTATCGCGACCGGCTGACCTTCATCCATGTCGAGATCTACACCAACTTCAAGCCTGACCCGGCCCGCAAACAGCTGGCGCAGACCGTGATTGACTGGCGGCTGCAGACGGAGCCCTGGATCTTCTTGATCGGCGCCGACGGCACCATCCGCGAGCGCTTTGAAGGCCCGTCGGCCGTCGACGAGGTGCGCGACGGCATCGATCGCCTGTTCGCTGCCGGGTAGCGCGGCCTTCCGCCGTTACACGCTGGTGAGCGAGATGGTCTTCGACCTGGTCTGCCGCCAGTGCGGCCGGCGCAGCCAGCGCCGCTGGACCCGGGGCGACCAGGTCTTGGTCACGGAATGCCCGGTGTGCCGGATCGGTATGTCGGTGATCGGCATCGCCTTCTTCGCCGCCCCGGAGCAGCAGGCGGCGGCCTAGTGTCCTTCCCTAGGAGGGGTTGAGCGCACTTCCCAGGAAGCCCGAGCACGCGCGATTTCCGTCAGGCGTTCGTTCCCTGGGGTCGCGGCTCAG
>DASPZT010000168.1:0-2965 GCA_035636135.1 Candidatus Limnocylindria bacterium
CATTTCCTGCGGATCGTGCGCGGAGAAGATCGCTACCTGCGCGCCGTGCTCGGCGGCCAGGTCGCCTGCACCTGGACCGGATCCAGGTGTTCGATTACGCGGTCACCGGGCTGCAGGACCAGATCGCGGCCAAGGCCGCGCCCTGGCAGCGGGAACTGGACCTGCTGCGGACCCCCTGCCCGGCCCGCCCCCAGTGCACCACCAGCGGCAGGAAACGACGGCAGCTCACCGTGCTACCCCGCGACCTGGCCGAAGCCCAGGTCGCCGCCCGCGCCGCAGAAAAGTCGATCCCGTTCCAGGCCGACTACGCCCGCCGCGCCGGCGTCGAAGGCACCATGCACCAGGCCGCCAGCCACGGAGCGCGACGCGCCCGCTACCGCGGCCTGCCCAAAACCCGCCTCGACCACGTGTACATGGCCACCGCCCTCAACCTCCTCCGCCTGGAGGCATTCTGGACCGGTACGCCGCTAGACCGGCAGCGAACCAGCCACCTGGCACGCCTCGAACTCGGCATCGCCGCATAGGACTCGAATTAACCACCAGTCTCGGGTGCCTTGGGGACGCCGTGCGGCGTGAAAATTCTGCGGGGCTGACCCGCCGTCGCGGGCTGGGCTCGCTGCCGCGCTCGTGGTGCTGCTGGCGGTGACGCCGGCGCGGGTCTGGCTGCGGCATGGCACGGGTGGTTGCAGGATGGGGTGTGGCCGTCCGCTGACGTCGTTGATCCTTGGCGGGGCCTGACCCCGGCCACCAGTCTGACGCCGGGAGCTGCTTTGAGGGCCGTGAATTGGTGCTTCGAGCCCGCGGACCAGATTTCCGCTTGCCCACAGCTCCCGCGGACGGCCACGACCGTTATCCGCACGCTCATCATAGGAGAATCACGATGGAAGAGGTGGAGGACGAGCCGCTGTTCGCCGAGCGGGTCGCCGGCATCGACATCGGCAAGGCCGAGGTCATGGTCACCATCCGGGTGCCCGGCGACACCGGGAGCGGCCGCCGGCAGCAGGAGACCCGGTCGTTCCGGGCCGTCCGCACGGACCTGCTGGCGCTGGCGGACTGGCTGCGCTCGTGGGGGGTGACCAAAGCCGGGATGGAGGCAACCGGGGACTACTGGAAGCCGGTGTACTTCCTGCTGGAGCGGGAGGGCTTCGACTGCGAGCTGTATCACGCCGCGCAGGTCAAGGCGCTGCCCGGGCGGCCCAAGACCGACAAGCTGGACTCGGCGTGGCTGGCGAAGATCACCGAGCGGGGCTCGCTGGCCTCCAGTTTCGTGCCCCCGGAGGAGATCCGCCGGCTGCGCACCCACACCCGCTACCGCAGGCACCTGGTCCAGGCCCGCACCGCCGAGAAGGCCCGGTGCGAGAAGCTGCTCGAAGACGCCCACCTGAAGCTGTCGTCGGTGATCACCGACATCCACGGGGTGGCCGGCCGGGACATGCTGACCGCGATCATCGCCGGGGAACGCGACCCGAAGGTCCTCGCCCAGATGGCCCGGACCCGGATGCGAGGCAAGATCCGCCAGCTGGAAGAGGCCCTGGACTGCTCGTTCTTCACCGGACAGCACGCCTTCATCCTCCAGATGATGCTCGCGAACATCGATCACCTCACCGCGCAGGTCAAGGAGCTGACCGGCAAGATCGAGGTGCTGTGCGAGCCGTACGCGCACCAGATCGCCCAGCTGGATGCGATCCCCGGCTTCGGGGTCATCACCGCGCAGGACATCATCGCCGAGACCGGCGTGGACATGACCGTCTTCCCGACCGCCGGGCACCTGGCCTCCTGGGCCCGGCAGGCACCCCAGGTCAGCGAGTCGGCCGGCAAGCGCAAGGGCAAGAACGCCACCGGCCGCGGCAACCCCTACATCGCCGGCGCCCTCGGCGAGGCTTCCGTTAACGCCGGCCGCACCCAGACCTTCCTGGGAACGAAATACCGGCGGCTCGTCAGGCACATGCCCAAGAAGAAAGCCCAGGGCGCCATCAGCAGAACCCAGCTGGTCATCACCCACGCCCTGCTCTCCGACCCCGAAGCCGTCTACACCGACCTCGGCACCGATTACTACGAACAGCGCGCGGACATCCGCCGCCGCGCCCGCAGCCACGCCCGCGCCATCGAACGCCTCGGCTACAAAGTCACCATCGAACCCCTCAGCCACGACCCGGAAACCGGCGACCTGCCCGTCACCAGAGCCAGCTAACCCGCCCAGCCCAGGAAGAGACGGCGACGCTCCGCGCCGCCGTCAGCTGCCGCGCGCCCAGCTAAGGTCCTATTTTCGGACCAGGGTCACGACCAAGAGCAAAACTGTCTCAATACCGCGCACGCCGCTGACCTCGCCAGCTCGATCCGCCAATGGTTGCCGACCAGACTTCCCGGCGCGCCACCACCATCCTACCGGGCACCGGCGCCAGCACCACGCCGTCCCCTTTCCCGCCTAGCGCCCGGACGCCGCCACCAGCCATGATCACTGAGAAATAGCAAGGTCCAGCCGCTGGATGACAGCCCCGGACCAAGAGCGGAGCCAGCCGGAATCTCAGATCATTCTCGATGATAGTGACTCCAGGCCGGCCTCCACCGGGAGGCCAGCGTCGGCTGTCGCGTCGCCGGGCGCGCCATCACCGTCGGTTGTGTGCCAATGTTGGCGGTGTCATCTTGGTGGCGCAGGGGTGTGCGGCTCGTCCGGCTCGCCGTTGGGTGGGTGTGACCGGGGCCGGCGCCTGGCCACCATTTGGAGTACGGACTCCGCTTCGGCGTGGGTGAAGGCAAGGTCGGTGGGCTGGGCGACTTCTCGTTCGGCGTCTGAGACGACGATGCGTGCCTGTTCTTCGATCGCCGCGCACCGCTCCGGATCGTCACCGGCCAAGGCGGCGCAGTTGCTCAGCAACCGCAGCAGCGCATGGGCGACGGTTGGCTCGCGGGCGCCGTAGCGACGGATGAGCCCACACATCACCGCTAGGTACTCGGGAAAGCGCCG
>DASPZT010000169.1:0-7231 GCA_035636135.1 Candidatus Limnocylindria bacterium
GAATCCCGGTCGCTGACCCGGATGATCCGGTCGATGGCCTTGAGGTCGATCGTTCCCGGGATGAAGTCTTCGCCGATGCCTTCCACCTTGTAGGGCCGGGCGGTGTCGCCGGAGTACAGGGAACCCTCCGGGTCGGCGCCCACGATCAGCACCGAGGCCTTCTTGACCTTGAGGAAGTGCGCCACGCCGGTCATGGTGCCCCCGGTTCCCAGCCCACCCACCACCACATCGACCCGGCCGTCGGTTTGCTCCCAGATCTCGGGACCGGTGGTTTCGAAATGCGCCTTCGGGTTCTCGGGGTTGAAGTACTGGTTGGGCTGAAACGCGCCGGGGATCTCGCGGCTCAGGCGCTCGGCGACGGAGTAGTAGCTTTCCGGCGAATCGCGTGGCACCGCGGTGGGACAGACCACCACCTCCGCCCCGTAGGCGCGCAGCAGCGCCATCTTCTCGGGCGACTGCTTGTCGGCCAGCACGAAGATCATTCGGTACCCCTTGATGGCCGCCGCGATGGCCAGGGCGTGGCCGGTGTTGCCGGACGTCGGCTCCACGATGGTGCCTCCCCGTTTGAGTAGCCCTCTCCGTTCGGCGTCCTCGATCATGCGCAGGCCGATCCGGTCCTTGACGCTTCCCCCGGGATTGAGCGTTTCGACCTTCGCCAGGATGGTCGGCTTCAGGCCTCTGGTGACCTGGTGCATCCGGACGAGCGGTGTGTGGCCGACGGCCTCCAGGATGCTATCCAGGGTCTGCACGCAGCCATATTACGGGGAGGAAGAGCTCGTCGCCTCAACTGGCTAGGCCGGCGGAATGAGATGCACGATTCGGCTGCCTCCTGCGTCGACAATCCAGAGGCGACCATCCGGTCCTGATGCGAGCGAACTCGGGGTAACGTCCCCCCAGGGGAGGGCATACTCGGTGATGGTTCCGTTCAGGGAAAGTCGCCCAACTCGAGAGAGCTTCCCATCGGAAAACCAAAGCGTATCGCCCGCACCCAAGGTCAGGCCCGCGAGGCTCCGGGGCGGACCGCCGACTGGGTAGCGCTTGACGATACCGGTTGGAGATATCGATCCCACCTCGGGCGGAAAGTCAGCACTGCCGTCGCTGAGGAACCAAACGTTTCCATCCCGTGCCCCGACCAGATATTCTGCGGGGATGTTCACTGGGAACTCGCGAACAGAGCCGGCCGGAGTGATTCGTCCGATCCCTGTCGCCGAAAACCACATGTTGCCGTCCGCAGCTGGCGTGATGAAACTTGGCGGCCCCGACACTCGATACTCGGTCACGACTCCGCACACGGTGACCTTGCCGACCTGGCTCGTAGCTTGATCGGTGAACCACACGTTTCCATCGGGGCCGGTCGCGATTCCCCAGGGCCGCCCCGGAGACGGCAGCGGATACTCAGAGATGACTCCGTCTGGGCCAATTCTTCCGATGCTGCCGGTGTCCTCCGTGAACCACATGGCTCCGTCGGCACCGCGGGTGATTGCTCTTGGCGGGCCATTGCGTCCGATTGGGTACTCCACCACTCTCCCATCAGGTGTTACCCGGCCGATCTGATTGGCGTTTTGTTCGGTGAACCAGGCACTTCCATCAGGTCCGACCGCGATGCCCAAGATGGCGGTGGATGTGGGAACGGGGAATTCGGCATTTCCAAAACTTGCCGCTGGCGAAGCTAGAGCGGGGATGGGTGATGGGCACGTTGTCGGGGAGGGCGGGTTGGTCGCAGTGGCTCTCGCCGGAGTAGCCGTGGGAGTGGGAGTTGTGGCGACTCCGGAACACCCTGCGAGGGTGGCGGCCAGCAGGATCGCGCTGGCGGGAAGTCGGCGTCTCACCCACCCTTATAACGCTGGACGTTCCAGCCCGTTACCCCGGCTCGGTTAGCGGGCCGATTCCATCTCCCAGACCAGGTCGGCAACCTGGGCAACGATGCTGAAGCCGGGGTCGCTCCCCGGTCCATCGACGCAGATGGCGACCACGTATCGACCGTTGGCCCCACCCAGGACCAGCGCCACGTCGTTGGTCACGGAATCCAGTTCGCCGGTCTTGTGCACGACCGTCACAGTCGCCGGGACGCCGGCTGGGATCCCTTGTTCGAAGGCCGTATGCGTCAGCAGCGGGTAGAGCCACTGCTGCGCGCTGGCCCCACCAGCTGCTCCCGTCGCTTCGGCCGCCATCAGCCGGGCCAGGTCGCTCGCCGTGGTGGTGTTCGGGTCGTAAAAGGCCGACTCGCTGGCCCCGTGTCCGGCCGCGTAGACGTTCAACGCGGAGCCGCCGCCCAGAAACCGGACCAGCATGTGTGCCGCGGTGTTGTCCGAATCCTGGCCGATCCGGCTGGCCAGGTCTTCCCGCGAGTAGCAGGCTCCCGCACTGTAGTCCTGGAACCAGCCGTCTTCGCAATCCTCGGCCGAGTAACAGAGCTGGTCGCCAGGCTGCTCCTGGCCGGCCGCAATTGCCTCCGCCTCGGCCATGAGCAAGGGCAGCTTGTAGGTACTGGCGGCCACGAACGGATCGTCGCCATGGAAGCTCCAGGACTGGGGATTGGCGCCTCCCAGCTCGATCAGCGAGACCGCGATGCGAGCCCCGCTCGCGGATTGGACGCCAGACAGCTGGGCCGCCAATGGATCAAACGCGCGGGCGACCGCAGTGCCAACAACTGCCTGCTCGGGCGGCGCTGCCACGGGTGGGGCGCTTGAAGTCGGCGGGGTGACGCCACCAAGCAGGGACCTGAGGTCGGCAGTCGAGGCCGGCTGGCTGGCTGCGGGCGGCCGTCGAGATCCGGCCTGGACCTCCGCCCGAAGGCCACCTGCGGCCAGGATAGCCAGGGCGATTCCCAGGGCCGCCACCGCCTGGAAGGTTCGGTGCCCCGTCCCACTCGACCCGACGTGCACACTCACCGGTATGGCAGCCGCGCATGAGGTGACCACAAGGGCCGTCTAAGAATTCCCTGAGAGTGGGGCGACCTCACGATCCGGTCAAGGTCCGCCACCGACGCCCGGATGCGCGAGTTCTGGTCGGTATAGTTCTGTGAAATGACTCGCGCGTTCATGTCGGAGAAGTCCGCCCAGTTCACCGAATCGGTGATCCGGGAGATGACCCGGATGTGCCTGGCCCTGCATGGCGAGAACTGCCTCAACCTGGCTCAGGGGTTTCCCGACTTCGCTGCGCCGGCCGACCTCAAGGAGGCGGCCGTGGAGGCCATCCGGGCCGACTTCAACCAGTACGCCACCACCTGGGGGGCCAAGCCGATGCGGGACGCGATCGCCGATAAAACCAGGCATTTCCGGGGGATGGCCATCGACCCCGAGACCGAGATCACCGTTTGCTGTGGCGTCACCGAGGCGGTGCTCTCGACCGCGCTGGCGGTCCTCGATCCCGGCGACGAGGTGATCATTTTCGAGCCGTTTTACGAGAACTACGGCCCGGACTGCATCCTGTCCGGCGCCACACCGCGGATGGTGCGGCTCCATCCCCCCGACTGGCATTTCGACGAGCACGACCTTCGGCAGGCCTTCACGCCTAAGACCCGGGCCATCATCATCAATACGCCGCACAACCCGACCGGCAAGGTCTACACCAGGGCGGAGCTGGAGCTGATTGCCGGGCTCTGCCAGGAGTTTGATGCCCTGGCCATCACGGACGAGATCTACGAACACCTCGTCTACCGCGGCGAGCATGTCAGCCTGGCGACGCTGCCGGGGATGCGGGAGCGGACCGTCACCATCAGCGGGCTGTCCAAGACCTACAGCGTGACCGGGTGGCGGCTCGCCTACGCTATCGCGCCGCCGGCGATCACCAATGCCATCCGGAAGGTGCACGACTTCGTCACCGTGGGCGCCCCCCACCCGCTGCAGGTGGCGGCCGCCACCGCCCTGCGTTTCCCGGACGCCTACTATGTCGACCTGCTGGCCGGCTACCGCGAACGGCGCGACTTCATCCTCGAGATCCTCCACGGAGCCGGCTTTCTCGCCTATCCGCCCGACGGCGCGTACTACGTGATGACCGATATCACGGCATTCGGCGAGGAAGACGTGGCGTTCGCCCATCGGATGGTTCGCGAGATCGGCCTGGCCACCGTCCCGGGAAGCAGCTTCTACCTGAACCCGGAGCACGGCCGGCACCAGATCCGCTTCTCCTTCCCCAAAAAGATGGACACGCTGCGGCGGGCGGCCGACCGGTTGGCGAAGCTGCGGCAGCCGGCCTAACCCCCGTGTACCTCGCCTGCCCCAACCGGTGCAGCACGAATCGCTTCGAACTGTGGAACGCCTCGGTGTTCGTTGACGAGCGCGGTCGCTACCTGGAGTACCAGGCCGAGGAAATGGCCCTCTACCGGTGCACCGAGTGCGGGAGTCCGGCCGTCGACCTGGGCGACGTGCCGGACGCCATGCACGCCGAGCGGGAATCCGTGAAGCGGCTGGTCGACTATACGTGCCCGAACTGTGAGGCCCTGTTCGCGGCGCCGTCCGAGCAGAACCCGATTGTCTGTCCGGAGTGCGGCCAGACCTTCCCGGTCAGCCCGGACTGACCAGCTCCAGGACCCGCGGCAGAATTTCGCCGGCCTTGCCGCGGAGGACCACGCGAGCCCACCTGTCAAAGGGCGTGGGCTCGGCATTGACGATCAGCAGCTCCGCACCCGAGTCGCGGGCGAGGCGCGGAATGCCCGCGGCCGGATAGACCTGGAGGGAGCTGCCGACTACCAGCATGACGTCGGCCTGTCCCGCCAGCGCCTGGGCGCGGGCGAACGCCAGGACGGGAAGCGGTTCGCCAAACAGCACCACGGTCGGCTTCAGGTAGCGGCCGCCGCACGCCGGGCAGCTCGGCGGGCAGTGCTGGCGGTTAAGAGCATCGATCTCCGGGCGCGGATAGCTGGCTTCGCAGTCGAGACAGCTGACCATCGCCGATGACCCATGGAGCTCGATGACCTCTGCGCTTCCGGCCTTCTGATGAAGGCCGTCGGTGTTCTGGGTGATCACCCCATGCAGGCGGCCGGCCCGCTCCAGCTCGACCAGCGCCAGGTGGGCCGGATTGGGGTCGGCGCCGATCCGCCGATGGGCCAGGCTATAGCTCCAGTAGACGGACGGGTCCTTGCGGAATTCCTCGATGGAGGCCACCTTGTACGGATCGAATTGGGTCCACAGCCCGCCCTCGCCGCGGTAGGTGGGCAGTCCGCTCTCCTCCGAGATTCCGGCGCCGGTGAAGGCGACCGCCGAGCTGGCCCGGCTGAGCAGCTCCGCCCCCTGGGCCAGCGCCGTACTGGCGATCATGCGATTCCGGCGAACAGGTCGGTCTCGGGCGTGGATGCCGCGACCAGCGAGCGCACGCGCTCGAACTCTTCCCGGTTCCAGGCACGCGGCCCCACGGTCCGGTACACGTCCATAAACCAGCTGTCTTCAGGAATCTGCGTCCGGTGGGCGCGCATGGCGGCGATCTTCTGCTCGAGATAAGGCTGGACGTCGATCCGGGTGGTGATCCGCTCGTCCGGGGTGGCCATGTTCCAGCCCTCGCCGTCCTCGCCGAAGCTCTCCCGGCCCGCCTCGCGCATCAAGGCGCCCAGCTCGCGCGCGGCGGAGGCCGAGATGGAGCGGTAGTAGAGCTTGAGCGGCTGCCACGGCTCGCCATCGGGATACAGCTTGACGTCATGCGCCATGAAATACGCCCCCACGGCCACCCGATGGGCGTTCATGTGGTCGGGATGCCCGTAGGTACCCATCTCGTTGTCGGCGATGATGACCTGCGGTTTCACGCGTCGGACGACGGCGATCAGCCGGCCGATGGCCTCGTGCAGGTCCGCCCGCCAGAACGCGCGCGGTGACCGGTTCCCGCGCCGCCCGTACATGTCGGAGTCCTGATACTCGAGGAAGACCAACTCCGAGACCTTCAGGATCCGGCATGCTTCCCGCAACTCGGCCTCCCGGATGGCTCCCAGCCGAGGTCGAGCCTCCTTCGGATCGAGAGTCTTGTCCAGGATCTCGCCGCGTTCGCCGCGGGTGGCGGTGACCAGGGTCGTGCGCACACCCTCCGCCGCGTACCTGGCTAGTGTTCCCCCCACCCCAATGGATTCGTCATCGGGGTGGGCTTCGACGGCCAGCAGGCTGCGCTCGCTCATCGAGCCTTCCGCGCCCGGACTTCCTGGGTCAGCTGCGGCACGATCTTCTGGACGTCACCCACGACGCCCAGGTCGGCGATCTTGAAGATGGGAGCATCGGGATCCTTGTTGATGGCAATGATGGTCTTGGCCCCCTTCATGCCGACCGTGTGTTGCATGGCCCCGGAGATGCCACAGGCAATGTAGACGCTGGGCTTGACCGTCTTCCCCGTTTGCCCGATCTGCATCGCATAGGGCTTCCACCCGGCATCGACCACCGCACGGCTGGCGCCCACCGCCGCCCCCAGGGCCTCGGCCAGATCGTCGAGGATCTTGAAGTTCTCGGGACCCCCCATGCCCCGCCCGCCGCTGACGATGATCGAGGCATCCTCGAGCTTCGGTCCGGCTGCCGCCTCTATTTCACGCTTCAGCACGCGGGCCGCGGCTTTGTCAGCCCGGACCGGATCGCGCAGCACCTCGACCCGGGGAGCCGGGCCCGCGGCCGGCTCCGCGGCAAAGGCTTTCGGTCGAACCAGGATCAGAGCCGGCCCCTGGCCGCGCGCCCGGGTGGTGACCAGCAGGGTCCCGCCGAAGACGGGCGATTTCACGGTCCAGCCGCCATCGCCCTGGTCGATCTCGGTGACGCTGGCAATCAGAGCGGCGCCCAGCCGGGCACTGAGGCGGGCCGCTACGTCGCGGCCCTCATACGTCATGCCGAACAGCAGCAGGGATGGCTGGTGGGTGGCGACCAGGGAGGCGAGCGCTTCGACCGCGGGCTGGGCCAGCACGTCGCGGAACGCCGGGTCTTCGTGCACGTAGACGGTGCGCGCCCCATACTCGCCCAGCCGGGCGACGGCTTTG
The DNA here is from genome assembly GCA_035636135.1 of Candidatus Limnocylindria bacterium. Lineage (GTDB taxonomy): Bacteria > Chloroflexota > Dormibacteria > CF-121 > CF-121 > CF-121. Next base: position 6,941 of record DASPZT010000169.1, read on the forward strand.
GATGCCCCCGGGCCGAACGCGACCGCTTCGGCTTCGCCCAGGCTGCGTGCCCGTGTCAGCAGTTCGAGGACGACCGGACGCGGCGCCCCATCCACGGTCTCGGCGTAGACCCAGACAGCACCCATTAGATGACTTTGAGGCGGACCAGGAAGTCCGCGATCTGCTTGGCGCCCTCTCCACGATCCTCGATGACCTGGCCGGCCTTTCGGGTCTCCGCCGGGGTGATGGCCACCACCTCCTGGGTGAGGGCGGCCGTCCCCGCCGGTCCATCAAGCGCCAGCTCGGCCAGGC
>DASPZT010000170.1:0-13286 GCA_035636135.1 Candidatus Limnocylindria bacterium
TCCACCCGTTTGCCGTCCTCCAGGGGGCCTTCCTGCTGGACAGCACCTGGAGTTCGTTTCCGGCCGGCACGGTGCACCTGGCGGTGGTCGATCCCGGCGTGGGCACTACCCGGCCCGCCATCGCCATGACCGGCGGTGAACACTTTTTCGTCGGTCCGGATAACGGGCTCTTTACGTTCGTGCTGGAACGGATTGTGGCCCATGCGGTGGCGCTTCCCGTCCCCACCTCGGCCAGCGCCACCTTCCATGGCCGGGACGTTTTCGCTCCGGCCGCCGCGCAACTGGCCGGGGGCACCCCGCTGGAACGGTTGGGGTCACCGCTCACGACGCCCAGCAAGCTCGATGAAGCCTGGGCGACTCGGGTGGGAGAAGGCTGGCGGGCCCACATCCTCCACTGCGATCGGTTCGGCAACATCATCACCAACCTGCCGGCCAGCAGTGTGGGCCGCATCCATGCCGTCAACGGCGTGGCGGTCCGCCCAGTGCGGACCTATGGGGACGCATCCGCCGGCGAACTCGTGGTGATCGCGGGGAGCGCCTCCCGGGTCGAGGTGGCGATCCGAGAGGGGTCAGCCGCCGCTCGCCTGCATGCCGGCCCCGGCGACGCGATCATCGTGACGTGAACCTCCCCCGGGTCCCGATGGGGCGGGTGCCCAGTCTCCCCACCGAGGCCATGCGCGCCATCGACGCCGCCGCCTTGAATGCGTACGCGATCGACACCACGCAGCTCATGGAAATCGCCGGCTTCCAGGTCGCTCGCGCCGCGGTCGCCGTGCTCGGCAGAGTGCAGGGCAAACGGGTGGTGGTGGCGGCGGGGGGAGGCAACAATGGCGGCGACGCCCTGGCGGCGGCGCGCTTCCTCTTTCAGCGGGGCGCTGTGGTCCAGGTCTGGATGCGCGCCAACCAGCGGCTCAGCCCCCTGGCCGCGCGTCACCGCCAGACGGTCGAGCGTCTTGCGATCGCTGTGCAGGACGCCTCCCACACCCCGCTGCCGGCGGGCGACCTGGTGCTGGATGGCCTGCTCGGCACGGGGATCCAGCTGCCCCTCCGGGCCGAGGTCGCCGCCATGATCCACGCCATCAATCAGGCCGCCAGCCCGGTGCTGGCGATCGACCTCCCATCCGGACTCGACGCCGACAGCGGAGCCGGCCGGGAAACCTGCATCCAGGCCGATTGGACGGTGACGCTCGGTTTGCCCAAGCCGGCTCTCCCGGCCAGTCCCGCGACCGGCCGGCTCCTGGTGGCGGATGTCGGCCTTCCCATCCCACTGTTTGGAACCCTGGCCGATGCTGTCCGCCAGCTGTACGCGGAGGGGGCCTGGTCGAGGTTCTGCCGGGCTCGTAGCCGGGACCACCCGGCCGCTTTCGGGACAGGTGTCCCAGGGTCCCGGGTCCCCTAACGGATATAACCTTTTATCGAAGCTGACATGCAGGCCTTGCCCCGGGAGGCGAGCGAAGGCATTCGGCGAGCGCTGATCGGGATGGTCGTTCTCCTCTGGGTGGCGGCCATTGTGCTGGCCGTGGTCGCCCTGACCAGGCCTCCCCCGCCGCAAACCAGCCTTCGGCCTGCGTCTCCGCCCATCGGCGCCAGCCCGCCGCCGGCGAGGCCGGGTCCATCCATCTCGTCAGGCAACCCGCGGCTGGTGGGCGTCCTGCCCAGGACCGGACCGGCGACTGCCAACTCTCCACCCGGCGACCCCCCCGGCGATGTCGAGGACGACACCGCGCCACCATCTCGATCGGCCCCAGCGCCGGCCAACCCAGCCTCGCCGAAGTCCACGCTACCGACACTCCCTGTGACCTCCAGCGCGCCGGTGCCGAGCCCGGGGAGCCAGCCAACCTCGGCGGTTCCCACGCTGCCACCACTCCCGGTGCCCTCCATCGGGCCGTAGGCGAGCCCCGGATCTCGCGGCCGGACCCGGCACTCCGGCACTGCACTAAGTGCGAATCCGGCCTGAGTTGACGTTTGACCTGATCGTCACTAGACTGCATCCAGTCATCCGACCCCGCAGCACTCATGGATCAAGTTCACGTTGAAGCACCGGTGGGCACCACGGTCGGGACGCCGCTCGAGCGGGCGTTCGCCAGTGATTTCGCCATCCTGCTGAACTATGTCGCCCGCCTGACCGACCGCATCGACGAAGCGGGCGGCATCACGTGCGAAACCTTTCGCGAGATCGCCGAGCGCCGAGGGGCGGCCCCCGTCGGCTTGCGAGCCGAATTACTGCGGGTGGCCACCCAGCGCTGCCGAGACCTGGTCCGCCCCCGGCGGTGGTTCGGGCGCCGACCAGCCGGCACCCTCCTGCTGGAGGGCTTCCCGGATGCGGACGCGCGCAAGGCCCTGCGCCGCGATACCGTGCAGCGGGCATTGGCGGCCCTGGCGTTCGAGGAGCGGGCGACGGTTCTCCTTCGCGACTTCGTCCACCTGACGTACCCGGAGATGAGCTACATCCTGGGTGTTCCGGAGCGGAAGCTAGTCCACGCCCTGGACCGCGGACGGGCCGAGCTCTCAGAGATCTATGACTACATCAAGTTCTGAGCGCGGGCGCTGTACCCGCATCTCCCCCAGTGCGGTCCTCGACGATCGCCTGGAGGGCAAGGACCTGGAGTGGGCACTCGATCACCTGAAGAGCTGCGATGTCTGCCGCGATCGGGTCGAAGAGTTTCGCGAGATCGTCGTCCGGGTGGATCGGCTGCCGATCGCCTCCATCCCTCCGAGCGTCCTGCGCGACGCCTATACGTGGGCCATCCCAGAGGGCCTGCGCACTGACCCTGACCTCGCCCTGGGGCCGATGGAGAGCACGCAGGTAACCGCCGAGCCACGACCGGAGCCCACCCGCTTCGAGCTTCCTCGATGGGAGGCCAGGGCCAGAGAGGCTCCGGCGGCGCTGGACCGCCCGGCGATTGCGGATCAGCCATCACCACCGCCTCCACCCCCGCCTCCCCTGCCTACCCAGTCGCTCTTCCCGCTGGAGGACGCGATTTCCACGCCCGTTCATGAAGTCGCCCTCGATTCGCACCGCGATCAGCCCAGGCCGAGGGCGGAAGAGACCGCGGCCGAGGAATCACCACCCCTTGAGCCGGACGCCCGCCGCGAGGCCCGGGTGGCGACCATGACCCGCGTCTCGGTCGGCCTGGTGGCCGCGGCCTGCGTGGTGCTGGCCGGTTTGCTGTATGTCGATGGCGGACTCCTGACGGCGTTTCGTACCCGGCCATCTCCATCGCATCCGGCGTCGGCCAGCCCCAGGAGCTCAACAGCCGCCAGCGTCAAACCCAGCCACGCGCCCTCGCCGTCGGCCTCGATCGCCCCCACGGCGTCGGCCCCGGCCGCCATCGCCACCCTGGGGGACGGGGTGGCGGGGGGCCAGGTCTTCCGGATCCGGCTGGGCACGGCGGATCCTCGTTTCACCCGCCTGGTCTTCGACATGAACGGGCAGGGCCTGCCGGCCATGACCATCACCCAGCCCGACGCCCAGCATCTCGTCGTCACCTTTAAAGACACGACCGGAGCCGGCACCCCGGTGGGCGGCCTCCGCACGGTCCGGCTCGCGGGGGTCGAACCCGCGGTCCAGCAAGGCAACGACCTGGTGTTTACGGTCGACCTGGCCCGGGCCGTGCAGGTCAAGGCCTTCACCCTGACCGGACCGCCACGCCTGGTCCTGGACCTGTACTAGGCCAGGTCCACCGAGCCAAGGAAGGGCTCAGGCCCACTCCTCTAGCTCGGGCTCGAGCCTCTCGAAACACCCCTCCCGGCCCGCCCAGCAAGCGGAGGGAGAAGCTTGAGCCAAGCAGGTCAGCGTTGTCCTCGCTAGTTGAGCGATGCTCGCCCGGCCACGCCTGATTGCTTCCGGCGCAGCATCTCCCGCAGCAGGGTGAGCTCGCGCCGGAGCAGGGCCACCTCGGCGCGCAGCCGCTCGTCGGTCCGCGAGTACTGCAGCAGCGCCTGTTTTTGGGGCAGCTGCAGGGTCAGGGTGCCGGCCACCAGGTAGGACAGCAGCTCGGGATCCATCGGCGGTTCGAACGCCTCGGGCTTCTCGTTGACCAGCTCTCGCAGCAGGTTCGAGTACTGGCGAAAGGCGGTGGCCGCCGCGTCTGTGAGCTCGCCGATCCCGGCCGCCTCGTCGCCGGCTTCGGGGAGGATTTCGATCCTCGCCCGTAAATAGGGCCGGTCGGTGGCTGTCTCCACGATCCGAAAACGGGAGGCGCCAGACACCAGGAGGTTCATCCGGCCGTCCCCCATCCGGTCGATCCGCACGATCTTGGCCAGGGTGCCGATGTCATAGGGCAGCGCGGGACCGGTCTCCAACCCCTCGCGGATGGCAACCACGCCGAAACTGTGGCCGGCCTCCAGGCAGTCCGAGATCATGACCCGGTACCGGTCCTCGAAGACGTGCAGAGGGAGGGGCAGGTGCGGAAACAACACCGTGTTGAGCGGGAACAGCGGCAGCCAGTGCGCCATTGATAATTTCGTCAGCTGGCGGCGGATGCCGCCTGCTGTGCCACCGGGGTCTCGAATCGCTTGCGCCGCACGATCAGGGTTCCCAGGGCGGCGCCGCCCAGGAGGACGGCGATGGGAACCAGCAGCGATGGCCGCATCGCATTCAGGTACGCCGTGGCAAACGCATCGTGGGCGGCTTCGCGGATGGTCTGCGCGGTCTGGGGTGGCAGGCCGGGTGGGAGCGTTACGCTGCGACGCGGCCCCACCTCGAGGGCGCTGCCGGCGCCAGAGAGTCCGGCGATGAACTGGCTGCGAAAGGCAGCCGGGATGCGGCTGGCGAAGGCCTCCGCCTGAACGGTCAATTGCGAGGCCAGCTCGTTCTGGAGAATGGCGCCTACGGCCGCGCTGCCGATGGCGCCGCCCACCTGGCGGATGGTGTTCAGGACGCCGGAGGCGGCGCCGGCCATGCGGCCCTCCACCCGTCGCATGGTCACCGTGGTCATGGGGGCGAATGTGCAGCCCAGGCCCAGCCCCGCCACCATGGTCGGGAGCGTGAAGGTGAACTGCGTGGCCGTCAGCGAGGCAGACCAGAGCACCAGGCCCATCCCCGAGGCGAACAGCGTCAGCCCGCTGATCAGGATGTACTTCCCACCGTAGCGGTCACTCAAGCGGCCGGCGACGGGCGCCACCACCATGGACACCAGCGACATCGGAGCGAAGGTCAGCCCGGCCTTGAGCGCACTGAATCCCAGCACCGACTGGAGAAAGATCGTCAGTGGCAGGAAGAGACCCATCATTCCGAAGGAGACGATGGCCGCCAACAGGTTGCCAATCGTGAAATTGCGCTGCCGGAAGAGGACAAACGGCACCAGCGGTTCTTCCCGGCGCCGCTCCCAGAGAACGAAGAGGCCCAGCAGGACGACACCGAGGACGAAGGTGGTCGGGATGCTGATCAGGCCCCAGTGGCCGCCGCCGACGTCAAAGGTGGCGGTCTCGGTCAGCGGGCCCCAGTGGTAGCGTTGGCCTTCGATCAGCCCGAAGACCCCCAGGAAGAGCGCGGCACTGATCAGCAGCACGCCCACCAGGTCCAGGCTGTGCCGGCGGTTGAAGCGGAGCTCGGGCAGGTACCAGGCACCCAGCGCCAGCGCGGCCACGCCGACCGGGACGTTGACCCAGAAGACCGCCCGCCAGTCGTAGTTGGTGACCAGGAAGCCGCCCAGGGTGGGGCCCGTGACGGACGCCACGCCGGCCACCGCGCCCCAGACGCCAAACGCGGCCCCCCGCCGCTCCGGCGGGAAGATATTGGTCAGCATGCTCAACGTCTGCGGTGTCAGGATGGCGCCCCCAACGCCCTGCGCGATCCGGGCGGCAATCAGGACGCCCGGCGTGGGCGCCAGGCTGCAGGCAATGGAGGCCAGCGTGAAGGCGGCGAGCCCGATCAGGAACATCAGCTTGGGCCCGAACATGTCGCCCAGCCGGCCGGCGGTGATGAGCAGCACCGCGTACGTCAGGATGTAGGCGTTCAGCACCCACAGGATCTGATCCAGGCTGGCGTGCAGGTTGTCGATCATGCTCGGGATGGCAATGTTGACGATGGTCAGGTCGAGCAGGATCATGAAGAACCCGAGGCACAGGATCAGGAGCATGAACCACGGGTTGCGCGTCCGCGAAAACGAGGGGGCCGTTGCCATCAGGCCAGTCTAGCCGCGTGATCTCAGGTCGCGCCAACCGGAATAGACCCTAGGGCGTGGCGTCGCGCCACTGGTAGTAGAGACCAACCGCCGGTAAGAACCAGGGCGTGCCGCGATACAGCGGGACCGGTGGGAAGTCCATGGTCAGGAAGGGGGGCAGCGGCTCGCCGCTGATGAAGGCGGCGGCCTGCCGGCCGAATGCGGTGGCCATGGCGACGCCGGTGCCGCAATACGCCAGCGCGTAGGTGATGCCGTCGATCCTCCCGATGTGCGGCATCCGATCAAGGCTGAAGCCCAGCCGCCCACCCCAGGCGTGGGTCACCCGCACCCCGCCCAGCTGCGGGTGCACCCGCAGCATGGCGCGGTAGAGCCAATCGCGGGCGCGGGCAATGGTGGTGGGGGCAAAGCTGGCGCGCCCGCCAAAAACCATCCGATGGTCCTCCAGCAGCCGCCAGTAATAGAGAAAATTTTTCGTATCGAAGAACATCCGGCCGCGCGGGCTGAGGGTACGCGCCAGGGCCGGTTCCAGCGGTTCGGTGGCAATCAGGTAGCTCCCCACCGGCACCACCCGCCGCTGGATGGCGGGCACCAGCCCGGTCGTGTACCCATTGGTGGCCAGCAGCACATGCGCGGCAGCCACCGACCCGCGCGGCGTTGCCACGTGAAACCCGCCGCCCGGCGAACGCGTCAGGTCGGTGGCCGGCGTTCGCTCGCAGAGGATGGCCCCGGCGCGGCGTGCCGCTCGCACCAGTCCGGCATGGTATTTGGCCGGCTGCAGCCCCCCGCCCACCTCCACCAGCAGCCCGCCATGGTACGCGGTGGAACCGATCTCGGCCTCCAGCTGGTCGCGCTCCAGGAACCGAACCTGGTCGCCAAAGACTCTGGCCTGGGCCGGGAGGGAGGCCTTAAGGGTGGCGGCGTGCGACGGCCGATAGGCGAGCTCGAGATGTCCGCTGGGCTGATACCCGCAGTCAATGCCTTCCTGGGCGATGGTTCGCTCGACCAGCCCGACCGCATCGAGGCTGTATCGGGCCAGGGCCAGCCCGCGCTCGCCGAACTTCCGGAGCAGCGTCTGTAGCCCCGCCTTGAACCCGGGGAGCACCATCCCGCCGTTTCGAGTGCTGGCGCCGAACCCCAGGTGCTCCTGCTCCAGGACAACGGCCACCTGGCCCCGGCGCGCCAACTCCCAGCCGGCCACCACGCCCGTGTAGCCGCCGCCGATGATGACGGCGTCGGCCGAGTCTGGGGGGCGTTGCTCCGGCGGGACTTCCTGACCGGCTTCGTCCCACCAGAACGGCTTCTCGGCGTAGGCGCCGGCGAGCGGCGTCACGCCATGGAGTTGACGCTCGAGTTCAAGCTCAGCACCCGGGTCATCGCCGCGGACACCTCCGCCGGCGTCCGGTCGGCGTCGATGAGCAGGAGCTTGCCCTGGCCCCGGTAATAGTCGATCAGCGGAGCCGTCTGCTGGAGAAAGACGTCGATGCGGTGGGCGATGATGTCTGGCTGGTCGTCGCTGCGCTGCGTGAGGGGGGCGCCATCCCGCGTACACGTCCGCGGACCGCGGGCCTCCTCCGCCGAGAGGCTGTAAACGGAGCCACAGGTGGGGCACAGGTAACGGTGGCCGAGCCGGTTCATGAGCGCATCCCGGCCGATCTGCAGGTAGAGCACCCGGTCGATCGGCTCCTGCAGCTCGGCCAGCATCTGGTCGAGGACCTGAGCCTGGGCGACCGTCCGGGGAAAGCCATCGAGGATGAACCCGTGCTCGGTGTCCGGTTCGTGCAGGCGGTGGCGGATAAGATCGATCACCAGGGCATCAGGAACCAATTCACCGCTATCCAGGTATCGTCGAACCTCCAAGCCGAGGGTCGTCCCAGCCTCCCGTTGCGCCCTCAGGATGTCGCCGGTCGCGATGGCCGGCGCTCGATAGGCCGCAATCAGCTGGCTGGCCTGGGTGCCCTTCCCGGACCCGGGCGGACCGAGCAGCACCAGGTTCACGGGCCTATCCTACGGTGCCGGTACCTCCCCGCGAGTTGACCACCGGATGACTGACTAAATGGCCGGCTGCGGCTCGGGCGACTGCGGGAGGCGACCCAGCCCCAGGTGGAGACCGCCGCCCTGGTCGATCCGCGAAAGGATCGCATCCGCCTGGGCCTGGGTGATGGTACCCGCCTTGACGGCAACGTCCAGGACGCCAATCGCCCCGTTGTGTTCGGCGGTCCTCACGGCGCTGTCGGTCACGCCCGTGGACTGCTCCAGGCCGCTCAGGGTCTTGCCCGACCGCAGCTGGCTTTCTAGGTCAGCCGGGGTGAGATGGAGCGCCCCAGCCACCGCGTTGAGCTCGGCCGTGCGAAGGTCGCGCAAGAGGGTGCGGTTGCCAAAGCCCTCGCCATGGCGGAAGGGAAAGCCGAATGCAAAGCCCTGGCCGGAGTTGATGCGACTCTTGAGCGCGTCCGCTTGCGCCTGGGTGATCTTGCCATCCTTGGCCATCTGGTCGATGGTCTGCAGTTCCGCTTGCTTCAGGTCGCTCTGAGTTTGGGTCGGACTCAAATGTAGGATCGCGGCCAGTTTGTTGACGAATACCTGGGCATAGTTCGAGCCCGTCCCCGTCCCAGGCGAGGAGGTGGCGGCGTTCACGGCGGCCACTCCGATAGCGAGCGCGGCGACGCTAGCCACCGGCAGGGCCATCCAGCGGTTGAATTTCATGGGTCCTCAGTCCTCCATTCGGGGTTAGCCCCATTGCACCAGCCCGGCATGAAAGGGCCATGAGATGGCGTTAAGAATTTTGCGGGTGGTCCGTTCTAGGGAGCACCTGGCCAGTGCCGCGGCTCGGTACACTGCGCAGCAGAACGAGCCAGGAGGGAGGCCGCATGCCGGCAAGCAAGGTCGATATCCGAGCCCGCCAGAGTCCGATCCGCGAGGGCTACCGCCAGCATCCGCAGTCGGCCTTGATTAAGCTCGAGGTGGAGAGCGCCACCAGCGACCTAAGTGATCCCCTGCACTGCGCGGTGACGCCGATGGCGACGCCGGCGGTGCGCTGGCAGTCGGGCGCGCACCCAGCCGTGGGCGGTGCGGGCGACGTTCCCTGCTCGGGCGATCTCCTCCTGGGGGCGCTGGCGGCCTGTCAGGAAACCACCCTCCGCATGGTCGCCGCCAACCTGGGAATCGACCTGGAGTCTCTGCACGTCACGATTCAGGGCGACTGGGATGCACGGGGCACCCTGGCCATGGGCGATTTCCCAATCGGCTTGACGGGCATCCGCTGCCGGACGACGGTGGCGGTTCGTGGCGACGTCGGCGGCGCGCGCGCCGGCCGGCTTCTGAAGAGCGCCGAGAAGTATTGCGTGGTGCTGAACACGCTGCGGGGAGGCGTCCCCGTAGAGTCCACCTTCGAGCTGAAGACCCCTGAGGTCGAGACCGATCCACCCGGTCCGCCCGCCAGACCGTTCGACGCGGGCGCGACCTAGCTCAAGAAGTAGCCGAACCGGTGGTCAAACGTATCGAAGTGCAGCTTCAGGCCTTCGAGCAGCGTTGGGCCATCAAAGGCTCGCACGTCGTACGGGCAGAGCATCACCATCGGCAGTCTCCGGACGATGGCGGACAGCTGCTGCTCCAGCGTGAGGAGCTCGACCGCCGACTTGACACTGGCCAGACCAGTGATGGTGTCTCCCAGGAAACGGATCGGCCCCGGCCGGTCCCGGGTGGCATCGGCGACGAATCGCTCGAACGAGGCAATCCATTGCTTGGCTGAGCCGGGCTTGACCGGCGGGAACGCCAGCAGGCCGCTGCCGACCGCGGCGTCGACGTCCACGCCCTCGCTGGCCAACGCGTGCAGGTACTCCTCTCGCGATTCGGCATCCGCATAGAGCATGCAAGTTTGCCCGGCCAGGAGGCCCTCCCGGAGGAACTGGACTGCCAGGCCGAGCCGCCCCGCGTCGGTGCCATAGAGACTCGCCAGGTGGCTGCCCAGGGGAACTTGCATTCCCTTCATGGTGATGACCTCGGGCTCTGCCACCCCCGTGGCGACCGCCGGCGCGTCGCGGGTGGTCCCCATAAAACGCTGAAGGTCCTGCTCGGTGAATCGCCGGGCGCGGCGGCGGCCGATTCGGCTGGCCGGCAGGAGTCCCTGGTTGGTCCAACGGCGAATGGATGCCTCGCTGACCTGCAGAAACCGGGCCGCTTCCCGCGTGGTTAGTACGCGACCACTCATATCCAGCTCATTTGACTGCTATGCTTATTACTGCATACCAATGACACGGGGTCCTAGTCGAATCTTAGTCAGTCGGCACGGCTCGCGCAATGGGCGCCGCTAACCGTTACCTGCCCGGGTGAGTCCCAGAACCCGGCATAGCGGGCTGACGGCCCGAGAGCAGGAGGTCCTGAAGCTGGTGGCGGCTGGCCTGACCAACCGGGAGGCGGCCGGCACCCTGGGCGTCAGTGGTCGCACGGTCGATGCCCATCTTCGGTCGATCTACGCCAAGCTCGGTGTCAAGTCGCGATCCGCCGCCACCCGATACGCCGTCCAGAACGGGTTCGTATGACTACCGAGCCGTCCTTACGCCCGACCTCCCTTCACGAACCGGTAGGCTTCGCGGGCCAGGGCGGTCCAGTCCTCCTGGCCCGGGAAAAGGGCAATCCATTCCTTCATCAACCGGCCATGCCCGGGATCGAAGGGCTCACCCTTCTTGGCGCGCACCAACTCGTCGACGCGCGCTTTCGGAAGCTTGGCTACGAACTGCCCGGTCCGGTCGGAAACCAGGGCGAACAGTTTGCCGCTCACCTTGAGGCCCGAGGAGCCGAATCCCTTGCCGCCGTAGCTTACCTGGCGATCCCTGGCAAAGGCATCGACCACCGCTTGGAACCGGGGCTCGACCGGGGGGACCGCGTCAGGCTGCTGCCGCCGGAGCCGGACGGACTTCTGCATCGGCTGGAGCCTCGGCTATTTCCGCGGCCGTCGTAGCCGGCGGTGGACGTCCATCAGCGTTTCACCCCGATGCCGGCTTCGCGGCCGAGGCCGGGTGGGCGGCAGGCGTGAACCCCAATAGAGCAGGAGGCCGATGCCCAGCCCGAGGACGATCACGATGAGGAGCTCCCCGGCCACCACCTGAGTCTAAAGCCCGGATCCACCGATCGGACGACGCAGGTTGGGATGCGGGGCGAGATGAGCGGAAGGAGACGACGAGCACGTGAAGGCGCGCACCCGTCGGTGCGTAACTGAACGCGCGCAGGAGACGACGCACCGATCGCTCGTCCCGCGCCCAGGATGCAAGTTCGACTCGGTGGATCCGGGCTCAGCCCACTAAGTCTCTCCCTCCCCCTTGCGGGGAGGGTAGGGAGGGGGTCTCGGCGACGCCCAGGACTGCGCCAATCGACGGGCTCTTGGGGGCAAGCACCTTCGACAACTCACCGATCAAAGACCTAGTCGGCTCTGCGAACAGCCGCCGGCCTGGGATCGACCATGTAATAGACGGCCACCAGCCCGATGATGGCCAGCGCCGCCGGGGCGTTGACAAAGGCCACGCCGGTTGCCACCAGGTAGACCAGCAGGCCGACCCCGAACTGAAGCCAGGCACGGCGTCTTCGCTCCCTGGGCACCGGCCGGTGCGACCGGCCCTCTCCCAAGGTCCACCCGAAAATGAAGCAGAACGCGAGCGACATTCCTTCGAACACCAGGGCATACAGGGCCATGGCGGTGCGCGCGTCCTGGCCGCCCTTGGTGAGGTATTCCGCCATGGTGGCCGTGGCGAAGGGGATGACGACCACAAAGAGAAGGAGCAGGAGATTGAGGAAGAGCAAGGTCCGGTCGACGACGCGGATGTTCGTCATCAGCGCGTGGTGGTTGACCCAGATGATGCCGATGGTGAAGAAGCTGATCAGGTAGGCGATGAAGGTCGGCCAGTGCTGACCGAGTTGCTGCAGCAGGGGACCGTGGCCGGGTCCGCCGACCGCCAGGTTCAGCGCCAGCAGCGTGATGGCCACGGCAAACACGCCATCGCTGAACGCCTCCAACCTGCCTCGATCCATCGCGCTTTCTACCTTAGCCGGGATCCACCCATCGGACGCGGCAGCCTGACGACGAACCGCCGGCAGGCCGCTACGCGCGGCTCACGGTGAGGACGACATTCCCAGTCTTCTGCTCCGTTTCCACGTACCTGGTCGCGTCGACCACTTGCTCCAGCGGGTAGGCGCGGTCGATGACCGCCCGGAATCTCCTAGCCTCGACGAGCTCCTTGAGGAAGAGGACGTCCTGCTTCGTTTGTCGAGGTGGTATCTGGAAGACCACTTTCTTGTCTCCGAACCGCGCGGTCCATAGCGCCAGGAAAAGATTCCGGAACCCGTCGGTGGCCAGGTATCGGCCGCCGTGATTCAGTGAGCCTTTGCACCGCTTGAACGAGTGCTTGCCGACCGCATCGAAGATGACGTCGTACGTTTGACTGTTCTTCGTGAAGTCTTCCTGCGTGTAGTCGATGACCCGGTCGGCCCCCAGCGATCGCACGAGCTCCAGGTTCTTGGTATTGCATACCGCGGTGACGTCGGCGCCGAAGTACCTGGCCAGCTGTACTCCGGCGGTGCCGATTGCCCCCGACGCGCCGAAGATGAGGATCCTGCGCCCCTTCCGGAGATCTGCTTGTTTCAGACACGTCAGGGCATTGAGTGCTCCGTCGCAGAGGGGCGCAGCCTGTTCGAAGCTCATGCCGGTTGGCATGGACGCGATCCGGGCACTCTCCGGCACGCAGAGGAATTCGGCGTGTGCTCCGAATCGAAGTCCCGTTGTGCCAAAGATATGGTCACCGACTGCGAACCCGGTCACGCCGGCGCCAACCGCGACGACTTCTCCCGCAAACTCGCTGCCGAGGATCTGCTGCCTCGGCCGGCGGAGGCCCGAGACCAAGCGGCTGAGAAGCGAGACGGCCAGGCCGCTGCTTCGGTTGGCTTCCCGAGTGTGGACGTCAAACCGGTTGACCGTCGTGGCGTGGATCTTGACCAGGACCTCGTCTTCTTTGGGCACCGGACGCTCGACGTCTTCGACGCGTAGCACTTCTGGCGGCCCGTACCTGTCGTAGACAACTGCTCTCATTGGTTCCCCTTCGCTTTCTCGGGTTGGCTCCGGCAACTCGAACTCGGCTCGCGTCATAGTGCTGCACCCGTCCTTAACCACAC
>DASPZT010000171.1:0-10289 GCA_035636135.1 Candidatus Limnocylindria bacterium
AGTCGCCCTCGATGGTCAGGGCCGTCTCCCAGGGGCCGATGGCGTCACCGTCGTAGAGGGCGTGCACCCTCAGCTGGGAGAAGTCGTCGGAGCAGAGCTTGAGGATGGCCAGCGCCTCATCCATCCCGCCCACCACGGCCTGCTGCTTCTGGAAGACCTGCATCAGGACGTGCGGATGACGACGGTCGGCGCTGAGCACGTCCACCGTGCGGTTGAAGTAGACGTCGCTGTAGTAGCCCTCGCGGATGCGTTCCACCGGCAGGCGGAACACTTCGGGGTCAAGGCGCTGGCGACGAGGGACGATTTCCCGAACGGGCTGAGCCACCGACTTTGCGATTACCTGAGCATAGCTACGGCTGCCGTGCCCGGCGCACCGTCTTGACGGTGGGCTGCGCCGGGCTGAGGCCAATGCGGCGATACCGCTCGTAGCGTTCTTGCAGCAAGCGCGCGATCGGGATCGCCGTCAGCGCGGACAGATGCCGGCGCACGGCCGCCCCGGCGGCATCGGCCGCCAGCCCGTAGTCGTTCTGGGCTCCGCCCACAGGCTCGGGCACGATCTCGTCCACTAGGCCCAGCCCGTGCAGATCCCGAGCGGTCAGCTTCAACGCCTCGGCCGCTTCGACCTTGTGGCTGATGTCTCGCCACAGGATGGAGGCGCAGGTCTCGGGCGGAGCCACGCTGTAGATCGAGTGCTCCATCATCAACAGCCGGTCGCCCACGCCGATGCCCAGGGCGCCGCCGCTGCCGCCCTCACCCACCACCAGCGTCACGATGGGGACGGCCAGCTGGGAAAAGGCGACCAGGTTCTCGGCGATGGCCCAGGCGATGCCACGCTCTTCGGCGCCCGCGCCGGGAAAGGCGGCCGGGGTATCCACGAAGGCGATGATCGGGAACTGGAATCGCTCCGCCTGCCGAACCAGCCGCAGGGCCTTGCGATAGCCCTCCGGGTTGGCCATTCCGAAGTTCCGAAGGGCGCGCTCGGCCGTGGTGCGGCCCTTCTGCTGGGCGATGACCATCACGGTCTGGCCATCGAGGCTGGCCGGCCCCCCGATCAACGCGTGATCGTCCCCGAACAGCCGATCGCCGTGCAGCTCGGTGAAGTTGCGAAAGATGGCCTGGATGTAGTCCAGGGAATACGGGCGGTCGACATGCCGCGCCAGCTCGACCTGGGTCCAGGCGCTGGCGGGTCCAGAGCCGTTGGCGCTCACGGGACGATCGCCGGCCTGGTAGCCGGCGTCGGTGCCTCCACCGGCTGAGCCGGCTCAACCGCTTGATGGTCGTAGAGGTCCAGGAGCTGGCGGAAGGTGACGGGCAGCTCCGCCCGGGGGACCACCATGTCGATCATCCCGTGCTTAAGAAGAAATTCGGCTGTCTGGAACCCATCGGGCAGCGTTTCGTAGGTCGCCTGCTGGATCACGCGGGAGCCGGCAAACCCGATCATGGCGCCCGGCTCGGCCAGGATGACGTCGGCCACCGAGGCGAAGCTGGCCGTCACCCCGCCCATCGTGGGATCGGTCAGTAACGAAAAAAACGGAACCCGCACGGCCGCCAGCCGGCCCAGGGCTGCCGAGGTCTTGGCCATCTGCATCAGGGACAGGACGCCTTCCTGCATGCGCGCGCCGCCCGAGGCCGACACGATGATCAGCGGGAGCCGACGGTCGATGGCTCGTTCGATCGCCGTCGTGATCTTCTCCCCGGTGGCGGCGCCCATGCTGCCACCCATGAAGGCGAAGTCCAGGACCACCGTCACCACCCGATGGCCGCCCATCACGCCTTCACCCCAGACGGCGGCCTCGTTCAGCCCGGTCTCGGCCCGGCTCTTTTCAATGCGCGTGACATACGGCTGGGAGTCGTTGAAGCCCAGCACGTCGGTTGCCACCACGTCCTGGCCTTCCTCCTGGAAGGTGTTCGGGTCCAGCAGCATCTCGATGCGCTCGCCGGCGCGCAAGCG
Organism: Candidatus Limnocylindria bacterium; assembly: GCA_035636135.1. GTDB lineage: Bacteria > Chloroflexota > Dormibacteria > CF-121 > CF-121 > CF-121. Next base: position 1,952 of record DASPZT010000171.1, read on the forward strand.
GAAGTGGTAGCCACACCGGTAGCACACGCGATGTGCGGCTTCCAGCCGGGCGGGCTCCAGCGCGATCTCGCACTTGGGGCAGCTGAGCCGGTCGACTTCCTCACCGACTGTCGCCCGGGCGGCTTGCGGCAGCGCGACGTAGCGCGGCTTCTGGCGGAACATGGCTCAGGCGCCGCCGGCCGGCGCGCCTTCCCATTCGATGACGCAGGCGCCCCAGGTCAATCCAGAGCCAAACCCCACGAGCACGAGATGGTCGCCGGGCTGCAGCCGGTTGTCGACGACCGCATCTTTCAGGGCCAGCGGAATCGAGGCGCTTGAGGTGTTCCCGTACCAGGCGATATTGTTCGCCATCACGCCGGGGGCCACGCCCAACTTCTTGGCGGCCGCCTCTATGATCCGGGCGTTGGCCTGATGGGGGACGATCAGCCGCACGCTCTCCAGTGGCACGCCGGCCTTGGCCAGAGCCTCGAGGGTCACCTCGGCCAGGATCTCGGTGGCGAACCGGAAGACCTTGCGGCCGTCCATCCGGATTTCGGCATGGCCGCGGCCCTCCGGGCCGGGCTCGCCGGGCGCCACGTAAATGAGATCGCCCCCGGACCCATCGGAGTGGAGGACGCACGACTTGATGCCGCCCCCGTTGACGGCCGGACCCAGGACCACCGCCCCGGCGCCGTCGCCGAAGACGACGCAGGTGCCCCGATCTTTGAAATTAATAATCTTGGTCAGGGTTTCGGCACCGATCACCAGGGCCTGGCGCGCCTGCCCGCTGCTGACGAAGCGATCGGCAATGCCGATGGCGTACAGGAACCCGGTGCAGGCGGCCTGCACGTCGAAGGCCGGACCGTGCGCGCCCAGCTGCTGCTGGACCAGGGAGGCGCCGGACGGGAAGAACGAGTCCGGCGTCGAGGTGCCGAGCACGATCAGGTCGGTGTCCTCGGGCCGCAGGCCGGCCGCGCCCAGCGCGCTTTGAGCGGCCGCCACGGCCAGATCCGTGGTGGTCTGGGTGGGCGCGGCAATTCGCCGCTCCTTGATTCCGGTTCGCTCCCGGATCCAGGTATCGGATGTTTCGACCATTTTCTCGAGGTCGAAATTGGTCAGGACGCCGTCCGGCACATAGGTGCCAACGGATTTGATGCTGCTCTGCATGAAGGGCCTCGCGCCGACTTCCCGCCCCGAGAGTCCAATAGTATATACCGGCTAAACCGCCGTAGTTACGCCCCGCGACAGATTCGAAACACCTTCGCCGGGGCGATTGCAGATGGGGGTAGATGCCCGGTCTTCGGGCACTCGGGCCGCCCACTTCGCCGATGACGTCCGACGTGAACGGGCAACTCTCCAAGCAGGAGCTCGACGCCGCCCATTGTTGGGAAGTGGACGACCGGGTGCCGCTGCGCCCTGCTATGACCGACTTCCGTTCTTAGCGGCCGATCACGCTCACGTGAACCTGGCGCTCTCGCGGGCCGTCGAACTCGGCGAAGAAAATCCCCTGCCAGCGGCCGAGCTCTAGCCGATTGGCGCGCACGGGGATGGACTGCGACGTCCCGATCAGGCTGGCCTTGATATGGGCGGCGGCGTTGCCCTCGGCGTGCCGGTAGTTCCGTTCCCAGGGCACCAGATGATCCAGCGTGGCGAGCAGGTCGTGCGGCACATCCGGGTCCGCATTCTCATTGATGAAGACGCCCGCCGTGGTGTGCGCCACGTAGACCGTGCACAGGCCGTCGCCGACGCCGGCCTCGGTCACCCGCTCCTGCACCAGTTCGGTGATATCGATGGCATCGGTCCGGTGGCGAGACGACACCGTCAGCAGATCGGAACGCTCACGGGTAGCCACTGATTCATCGTACGTCGGCTGCTATGGTGTACGCGTGCCGCGGGACCTGCCCATTGGGAATGGCACGCTCCTGATCAACTTCGACCGCGCCTATCAACTGCGGGACATCTATTACCCGCGGGTCGGCCAGGAGAACCACACGTCCGGCGACGCCTGCCGCTTTGGGGTGTGGGCGGGTGATGCCTTCGTCTGGCTGGACGACGCGGCCTGGAGCCGCGAGCTCCGGTACGCGCAGGACACGCTGGTCACCGAGGTCCGGCTGCAGCACCCCCAGCTCAAGATTGGCGTCACCTTCAACGACGCCGTGGATCTCGGCCGCGACCTCTTCATCCGCCGCGTCCGGGTCGATAACCTCGGCCCGGAGCGGGAGGTCCGCCTGTTCTTTCACTACCCCTGGACGATCTACGGCATCGGCGTCGGCGACACGGCGATGTACTACCCGGCCATCCGGGCGCTGGTCGCCTACAAAGGCCAGCGCTACTTCGCCGTCTCGCAGAAGGTCGGCGACCGCACCGGGCTGGACCGCTTCGCCTGCGGCAAGAAGGACGTCGGCGGCGCCCAGGGGACCTGGCGCGATGCCGAGGATGGCGAGCTCGGGAACAACGCCATCGAGCAGGGATCGGTGGACATGACGGCCGCCGCCCACCTGGGCACTATCCCGGCCGGCGGGACGGCGGTGATGTACCACTGGTTGCTGGCCGCCCAGGATTTCACAGCGCTCCAGGCGCTGGCCGAAATGGTCGTGCAGCGCGGGCCGGAGTTCTTCCTGGAGCGGACGCGCTCCTACTGGCCGGCGTGGGTCAACAAGGAAGAGCGCGATTTCGCCAACCTGAGCTCGCAGGTGGCGGACCTCTACCGGCGCAGCCTGCTGATCGTGCGCACCCAGGTGGATAACGGGGGCGCCATTGTGGCCGCCAACGACTCCGACATAGTCAAGGACGCGCGCGACCACTACAGCTACATGTGGCCCCGCGACGGGGCGCTGGTCGCCTACGCCATGGACCAGGCCCGCTACATGGAGGTCTCCCGGCGCTTCATCGACCTCTGCGCCCGCATCGTCACCCCGGAGGGTTTCTTCCTGCACAAGTACACCCCGGCCGGCGAGCCCGGCAGCAGCTGGCATCCCTGGATCGACAGCGCCGGCAATCCCCAGTACCCGATCCAGGAGGATGAAACCGGGGCGGTGCTCTTCGCGCTGTGGCATCACTACGACGTGCACCGCGATTTCGAGTTCGTCAAGACGTACTATCGGGGGCTGATCGTGCGGTCGGCCGAGTTCCTGGCCCGCTACCGGGACCCGCACACCGGCTTACCCGACGCCAGCTACGACCTCTGGGAAGAACGGCGCGGCATCATGAGCTTTACGGTGGCGGCGGTCTGGGCCGGGCTGCAGGCCGCGGCCAACTTCGCCGCCCTGTATGGCGAGACGGCCCTGGAGAATCGCTACCGCGAGGTGGCGGCGGCCATGAAGCAGGCGACCGAGCAGTACCTGTTCGATCCCGAACGAAACCGATTCCTACGACGCATCGTGCTCACCGGGGACGGGTCCGTGGAAAAGGACCTGACCATCGACAGCAGTCTGTACGGCCTCTTCTACTTTGGCATGTTCGCCGCCGACGATCCCAAGATCACGTCCACCATGGAAGCCGTCTACGAGCGGTTGTGGTGCAAGACCCCCGTGGGCGGCATCGCCCGCTACGAGGACGACTACTACTGGAAGCTCAGCCAGGACATCGAAAAGGTCCCCGGCAACCCCTGGTTCATCTGCACCATGTGGTACGCGCAGTGGCTGGTGGCGCGGGCGAAGACTCTGACCGAGCTGGAGGCGGCGGCCCGGATCCTGGATTGGGTGGCGGCAGCGGCCCTGCCCAGCGGGGTGCTCCCGGAACAGCTCGACCCCTACTCCGGGGCGCCGATCTCGGTCTCGCCCTTGACCTGGAGCCACGCCACCGTCATCTCCCTGGTCCAGGAGTACGTGCGCAAGCGCGCCCAGCTGCTGGCCGCGCCGGCGAGGCGCGCCCGGGCGAGGCGGATCGCGGCGGCCAGCTGACCCCGGCCGAGCCCCGCTCATGTCGGGTGAGGGCCTGATATAGACTCGGCTGCGCGCTCTGCTATTCTCGTGCGGTGCGCGGCGCGCTGGAGGCCATCAAGGCGGATTTCGGATGCCTGCTCGTCGCCTTTCTCTTCCTTATCATCATGGCATCGACCATCATCTTCGCCACGGTATTGACGCCCAACGCGCATAACCCCTTCGTCTGATGCAGGACATCAAGCGCCTCATCGAGGACAGCCGGGAAATGTCCCGGCGCAGCTTTTTCTCCATCGCCGGCTGGGGGGCCTTTACCGTCGGGAGCGCCATCGCGCTCTGGGAAAGCCTGGGGCCACCGCCGGTGGGCAAGACCGGGGTGGATGGGTCGGGCGGCTTTCTCAACCCCAATGTGCTGTATGAGGACCCGGCCGCCTTCAAGGCCGGACTGCCGACCGACTACGCCCTGGGGTCGACCACCGTGCTGACGGATAAACGGGTCGTCATCAATCGAGACCCCAACGGCTTCTATGCCATCAGCTTGATCTGCACCCACCTGGGGTGCACGCCACGCTACTTCAGCGACGTGACCTCCGACCTGGTCACCCAGGGGATCAGCGGCATTCGCGATCCGGACACCCGGCAGGTGGCCAACAAGGCCAATCCCATCCTCCCCGGTTTCAAGTGCCCATGCCACGGCAGCCGCTACTTCCGGGACGCCATCAACTTCTTCGGGCCCGCGCCCCGCCCGATGGACCGCGTCAGCGTTGAGCTGGGCAGAGACGGCCGGCTCCTGATCGACCGGTCCGTCGTGGTGGACCGCAACTTCCGGCTCAAAGCGTGAACCGTCAGCGAGGAGAAGCAAAGGAATGAGAGTTCTCGGCGCCGCGTGGGACGAGCTCTATTCGGTCATGGCCCAGATGGTCCAGGGCCTTTTCCGCCATGGCCTGCCCCTCACCGATAAGATCGCCGCCCGCACCGCCCTGACCAATTTCTTCCTGCACATCCACCCGGTCCGGGTTCGGCGCTCCTGGATTCGGATGTCCTACACGCTCTGCCTGGGTGGGCTGTCATTCTTCCTCTTCATCGTGCTGACCGTGACCGGCCTGTACTTGATGTTTTATTACGTACCCTCGGTCGAGCACGCGTACCAGGACATGTACGACCTGAAGTTCGTGGTCACCTTCGGCGCCGTGATCCGGAACATGCACCGCTGGGCGGCGCACGCCATGGTGATCACGGTCTGGCTGCACGTGGCTCGCGTGTTCTACACCGGAGCCTACAAGAAGCCGCGCGAGTTCAACTGGGCCATCGGGACCACGCTGCTCCTGATCACGCTGCTGCTGAGCTTCACCGGCTACCTGCTGCCCTGGGACCAGCTGTCCATCTGGGCGATCACGGTCGGCACCAACATGGCCCGCTACGCGCCCATCGCGGGCCCTTATACGCGGTACCTTATGCTGGGCGGCAAAGTGGTCGGCGCCAACGCCCTGCTCCGCTTCTACGTGGCCCACGTGGTCGGGCTGCCGCTGCTCGCCTTCCTACTCATGGTCGTGCACTTCTGGCGCGTCCGCAAGGACGGCTTCTCGGGCGGTCTCTAGTGTCCCGAGTCAGAAGTCCATTGGAAATTCGGCGACTTTCTCAACGAACCTCGGACTCGGGATACTAGCGGCGCATGGCCACCGAAGCCCGCGAGCGGATCGAGGCCCGGCGGCGGCTGCAGCGGGCGGAGACGCCGCTGGCGGTCCGGGACGACAGCCAGGACGAGATGATCGTGTCCTTCCCGGAGTTTGTCTTCAAGGAGTTCATCGCCGCGGTGGCGATGACCGTGTTCCTGCTGATTGTCTCCATCTGGCTAGATGCGCCCCTGCTGAATCGGGCCAACCCGGGCATGACGCCCAATCCCTCCAAGGCGCCCTGGTACTTCCTCGGCCTGCAGGAGCTGCTCTCCCGCTTCCCACCCCTGATGGCGGGCGTGGCCTTTCCGACGTTCGTAATCGTGCTCATGATCCTGCTGCCCTACCTGGATCGCAATCCGAGCCGGCGGCCGGCCGAGCGCAAGGTGGCGATCATCCTGTTCACGCTGTACATGCTGATCGCGGTGGCGCTGGTGCTGATCGGGACCTTCTTCCGGGGCGAGGCCTGGACCTGGAACTGGGGCCTGGTCCTGGGGAGCGGGTAAATCGATGCTCGGGAAGTGGTTCTTGGGGACCAGCGTCGCGTTCGTCCTCCTGCTGGCCTTCGCCCTCTACCAGGACGGCTTGCTCAATCGGCCCTACGGGCAGTATCAACAGCGATACTTCGCCAGCGAGGGGGTGGCCTATCCCGGTCCGCAGGTCTACCAGCTGTTTCCCAAGGTCAAGGTCAACGGCAACTACCAGGTGGAGCGCTGCATCACCTGCCATGTGCCGGACATCCTGAAGCTCGGCCCCCAGGAAGCGGCCCGCAAGCTGGGCCCCAACCACCCGGCCGTGATCGACGACAAGGTCTTCGCGGCATACGGCCAGGACACCATGGCCTGCCGCCCGGTGGTCGCGGCGGCCCAGGTCTCGCCCAGCCCCAGCGCATCGCCCAGCGCGAGCGCTTCGCCCGCCGCGTCGGCCAGTCCCAAGCCGAGCGCCTCCCCCAGCCCGACCCCCAGGGCCGGCCCGGCGGTGTCGAGCTCCGGCGCCCGCTGCCTCGATCCTCGCGCCCAGGCCTTTTACGTGCTGGATGTGAACGGCAAAGTGGTGAACGACCCGCAGACCGGACAGCCGATGGTGGCCAATCTGCCGGGCTTCATCACCAGCCAGTACAAGGGGCTGGGGATCGACGAAAGCGGCTGCATCATCTGCCACAACGGGCAGCGGCAGGCGACCACGGTCACGTCCGCGCACCGCAACCTGATCCCGAACCCCTTTGCCGTCTTCGACCAGGCGCCCAACCTCTATGAGAACAGCTGCGCCCAGTGCCACGGGGCGACGGGGGAGGGGCTCAAGGGGCCGCCGCTCAACGACCAGGATCGGCTCGGCTTCTTCAACGACGAGTACTACCAGAAGTGCATCTACCTCGGATACCTCGACCCCAGCCGCAAGGGCACCATCATGCCGCCCTGGGGCATCCGGCACATCCTGAACGCGTCCCAGATCCAGCTGCTGGTCCACTGGATTCGCCTGTGGCAGGACTACACGAGGCTGTCATGAGGAGGCAGTGGTGGCGCGATCTGCTGGGCACGACCATCGCTTTCATCATCCTGGCCACGGTGACCTTCGCCCTCATCTACGGCGAGTTCCTGCTGGACGTGACCAAGGCCCACAAGGCGGGAGGCTAACCCATCTTCAGCTCCGTATTCCTGCTCAATTTCGGTGAGACCGGCCCGGGCGACTTCGTGTTCGTCGTGATCTGGGCGCTGGCGACCCTCCTGCTGGCCTCCTACTACGTCTACAAGATGACCCAGCGCTAATGTCCGACTTCTGAAGACCGTGGTCGAGCCAGCCAGCACCCCGACGATCTCACCCCGACGCCTGAATCCGCGCCGGGCTGCCTACCTCTCCCTCATCCCGGGACTGGGGCAACTGTCCAACGGCCAGCCGAAGAAGGCGGCCGCCTTCCTGGCGGGGGTGATCGCCCTGTTTGCGCTCAGCTTCAGCGTCCCGGGCGTGACCACGGACGTGGTGGGCGCGTGGCGGCCACGAGGCAGCCTGATGGTCTCGCTGTCGGTGATCCTCGAACTGGTCTCGTTGCTGGTCTTCATCGCCCTGTTCATGGCCGCGCTGGTCTTCTGGTACGCGTCCATCCACGACGCTCGGCTAACCGCGGTGGAACGCAACGCCGGGACGCCGACCCGGGGGCGCTGGTGGTTGTTCCGCCGATGATCGGCTCAGGGCGCCGCGGCCGGAAACTCGGGTGGGCTCGGCTTGACCACCGTCAGCCGGGCTTACTAGACTTCCGGGGAGTGTCGGCGATCATCACGGTGGTAGGAGCGGTCGTAATGGCGGCGACGCCCCTCTCCGCTTCTGCTGCGATCGACGTCAGCCCGCTCGACTGCGCGGGCCCGCAAGCCTGCCGGATCGTTTCCGTGTACGCGATCGTCTTCTGGCTGGCCATGTTCGTGCTGGTGGTGGTGGGCGGCCTGCTGGTGTACGCCGCCATCCGCTACCGGCGGCGCGACGAGACGGAACCCGCCCAGATCCACGGCAACCCCCGGCTGGAGCTCGCCTGGACGGTCTTTCCGCTGCTCGTCCTGCTGGTGATCTTCACCCTGACGTTCACCAACATGGACTACGTCCGCAACGGACCGGCTGGCCCGATCACCATCACCGTGACCGGCCAACAGTTTGCCTGGACCTACAAGTACCCGAACGGCTTCGTCGCCGGGACCCTGACCATCCCGGCTGGCGAGGTGATCCGGCTCGACGTCACCAGCAAGGACGTCCTGCATTCTTTCTGGGCGCCTCGGCTGGCCGTTGGACAGTTGCCCCAGTCCCGGGATGAGGGAGAGG
>DASPZT010000172.1:0-12651 GCA_035636135.1 Candidatus Limnocylindria bacterium
CGCTGGGGGTCTACGAGGTCCCACCCTTTGACCAGGGAACGGCGTCGCTGGCCCGCGGTCTGGCCGGTACGCCCGCGCAAACGATCGTGGGCGGCGGCGACCTGGTGGCGGCCCTCCAGCAGCTCGGCCTGGCCGGGCACATGTCCTTCGTGTCGACCGGTGGCGGGGCGACCCTCGAATTCCTGGAAGGCAAGACCCTTCCCGGGCTGGCCGCCCTGCGGGACAAGACCGGGTGATGCTGCGCCCCCTGGTCGCCGGAAACTGGAAGATGCACCTCACGGTCGAGGAGGGCCTCCAACTGCTGCAGGTCTACCGTGCCAGGCTCGAGCCGCTGGCCGCCCGCGTCGACATCGTCGTCCTGCCGCCGGCGGTGACCCTGTGGCCGGCCGCCGCCGTCCTGCGCAGCAGCCCGATCCAGCTGGGCGCCCAGAACACGGGCTGGGAGGACGAAGGTCCGTTCACCGGGGAGATTTCTCCGCGCATGCTGGCCGGATGGTGCCCGTACGTGCTGATCGGCCATTCCGAGCGGCGGCAGATCTTCCATGAGCCCGACCAGTGGATCAACCTCAAACTGCGGGCCGCCGTGCGCCACCGGCTCAAGCCGATCCTGGCAGTAGGGGAGACCCTCGAGGAACACGACGCCGGACAGACCGATCGGGTGGTGACGGGCCAGGTCACCGCCGCCCTCGACGGGAGCCATCGGGACTGGGCGGCAAGCCTGAGCGTCGCCTACGAGCCGGTGTGGGCCATCGGGACCGGCCGGGCGGCGACACCCGAGTACGCCAACGGGGTGATGGCGCGGATCCGCCGCCTGCTCCGTGAGGACTTCGCGAGTGCCGCGGCCGGCATCCGGATCCTCTACGGCGGGAGCGTGACGGCCGAGAATGCCGCCGACTTGATGGCCCAGCCCGAGATCGACGGGGCCCTGGTTGGCGGCGCCAGCCTGAAGCCCGACGCCTTCACCGCCATCGTGGCCGCGGCGGCCGCGACGGCCTCGCCGGTCTAAGCGTGCCGGATCTACGCCCAAATCCGCCGAATCAGACTCGCATCTCGGGCGCGGATGCGGCCGATCCGGGCGTCGTCTCCTGCGCGCGTTCAGTCACGCATCGACGGATGCGCTCCTTCACGTGCTCGTCGCCTCCTTCGGCTCGGCACGCCCCGCATCCCGATCTGCGTCGTCCGATCGGCGGATCTGAGCGCAGGCTGCTGGTCCTGGTCGTGATCGACGGCTGGGGCTACAACCCGGATGCCTTTGGCAACGCCATCGCGGCCGCGCGCAAGCCCAACTGGGACGGCCTGTGGGCGCGCTGGCCGCACACCACGCTGGCGGCCGCCGGTGAGCCGGTCGGCCTGCCGACGGGCCAGCAAGGCAATTCCGAAGTCGGCCACCTCAACATCGGCGCTGGCCGCATCGTGTACCAGGACCTCACTCGGATCGACCTTGCCATCCGGGACGGCAGCTTCTTCCGGACCGGCGTGCTGCTGGAGGCCATGGGCGCGGCGCGGGCTGCCCGCCGGGCGCTCCATCTAATCGGCCTCGTCTCGCCGGGGGGCGTGCACAGCTCGACCGGTCACCTCTACGCCCTCTTGCGAATGGCCCGGCAGATTGGGGTCCCCGCCGTCCATGTCCATGCCATCACCGACGGCCGCGATGAGCCTCCGACCGGCGGCGCCCGCTACGTAGCGGACCTGGCGGCGGAAATCCAGTCCATCGGAATCGGCCGCATCGCATCGGTGAGCGGTCGCTATTACGCCATGGACCGCGATCGGCGCTGGGACCGAACCGAGCGAGCCTACCGGACGATCGTCGAGGGCAACGGGCCGACCGCGGCGGACGCCGTGGCCTTCATCACCGACAGCTACCGCCAGGGGGTCACGGACGAATTCCTGATTCCCACCCGCATCGTGCCGGTGGCCGCCGATCCACCGCCACCCATGCGCGACGGCGATAGTGTGATCTTCTTCAATTTCCGGCCCGACCGGGCTCGCCAGCTGACCCACGCGATCGTCGATCCAACCTGGGATCACTTTCCACGGTCGTCGCGGATGGCGCTGGCCCACTTCGTCACTTTCACCGAGTACGAGAAAGGCCTCCCGGCGGAGGTGGCCTTCAGCGATGAGCCGCTGGCCGAGGTGGTGGCCGAGGTGGTGTCGGGGGCGGGCCTGCGTCAGTTCCACACGGCCGAGACGGAGAAATACGCGCACGTGACCTACTTTTTGAATGGCGGGCGCGAGCAACCGTTCGAGGGCGAAGACCGGCTGCTGGTGCCCTCGCCGAAAGTCGCCACTTACGATCTCCAACCTGCGATGAGCGCGGCAGGGGTCGCCCAGGCCGTGCTGGATCGGATCGCCCAGGGGACGGATGCCTTCATCGTGGTCAACTTCGCCAATGCCGACATGGTGGGCCACACCGGGGTCTTTCCGGCCACGGTGACGGCCGTGGAGGTCGTCGACACGCAGCTGGGTCGGATCGCGGAGGCTACCCTGGCGCGCGGCGGGGTGCTGGTGGTCACGGCCGACCATGGCAATGCCGAGCTGAAGATCGACCGCGCCACGGGGACCGCGCTCACGGCCCACACTACCAGCCCGGTGCCGATGATCATCGCCGGCGCCAGCGGCTTGCGCGCGCTCCGCGACGGCGGCAAGCTCGGCGACGTGGCGCCGACCATGCTGCCCCTGGTGGGGTTGCCGGTGCCGGCGGCTATGACCGGCGATAACCTGGCAAAGGTTAAGCCCGAATCTACCGGATCGAGCTAGCATCTCGGGCGCGGCTGCGGCCGATCCGGGCGTCGGCTCCTGCGCGCGCTCGGTTACGCATCGACGGATGCGCTCCCTCGCGTGCTCGTCGCCTCCTTCGGCTCGGCACGCCCCGCATCCCGATCTGCGGCGCCCGACCGGTAGATCCGGGCTTTAGGCGGCCCAATCCTGGTCGAGGCGCGCCCCGAAGGCTGCCGCCAGCTTCGCGTCCTGGATGACGAGATCGAGTTCGTGGTTGCGGGTAAACCCGGAGCGCGACCAGTTGCAGCTCCCGAACACGACCAGCGTCTGGTCGAAGATCCCGAGCTTGGCGTGCAGCTTGGTCCCCGGAGGAGCATGGTACAGGCGCGCCTGGACCGACGCGGCCTGCAGCGTGGCCAGCGACTGCAGATTCTGGAGCTGCCCGGGATCGAGGAGCACGCGGACGCGGAGGCCCCGCGCCGCCGCCTGGCGCAGCTCGTCGATGACCAGCGGGTCGGACAGCACATACATCTCGACGTCGATGGTGCGGCGAGCGCCGGCAATGGCGCTCAGGACCGCGTCGCGGATGTCATGGCCGGGTCGGGTGGCGACCACCCGGACCAGCGCGTCCGGGACGGCGGGCGGGAGCGCCACCGGATCGCCGGCCAGGGTCCGGTCCTGGTCGAAGATCCGTTCCAGGTTGGCGGCGACTGGCCCCTCCGCCAGCAGATCGTAATCGCGGTTCAGCTCTGAGTGCCGTCCCCAATTGATGCCGCCGACGATCGCGATCCGCCGGTCAACGATCAGCAGCTTGACGTGGTCAATGCTCCGTGTCTCAATCGGGAAGGCCAGGACCCGGACGCCAGCGGCTTCGAGATCCGCCCAACTTGCCTGGCTCTGCCGCTCAGACGGGTCCATGATCGCGGTCACCGTGACTTGCCGCTGCTGGGCCTGGACCAGGACCCTCTTCAGGTCGGCGCGCTGGAACTCATACATCTCGACCTCGATGTCCGTCTGGGCCCCGAGCAGCAGGGCGCGGATCGCACTGAAGGCGCTGGGTCCATCCGGAAGGGGGACGAGCCGGTCATCACCCGCAGCGACCCCCGGGACGGTCGCGACCGGAGCCGGCCTGGGACTGGCGCCAGGGTCGATCGCGTCCACCCGGCCGGGTCCGCACGCCCCCAACAGGACCACCAGCCCGATCGCCGACCCGACCCGCCGGCCCGACCCGCCCACGCCGGTATAGTAACACAGAGCAGTGTATCTGAGAGAGCATAAGGAAGGGCTCACCTGAACTCGCGATCACGTATAATTCAGCGGCCAATGCGCTCCTTTCTGGGCATCGTGGAAATGGCACTCGCCGTGCTGGTAGTTGGCGGCGTCCTCCTCCAAACGCCCAAGGCCAGCGGCCTGGGTGGCACCATCGGCGGCGGTGGTGATTCGGGCGGTGGGTACCGGACCAAACGCGGGCTGGAGCGTAACCTCTTCTACACCACCATCGGCCTGGTGGTCCTGTTCGTCGTCGTCTCGCTGATCTACGTGCGGGTGTCGCCGGGAGCGTGATCCGGCGGGCGCTGCTCGCCGCGGGGGCGGGCGGCCTCCTGGTCGTGGCAGCCATCCTCGTCTACATTTTTCGGCTGGAACTGGTGGCGCCCGAGAAGCCGCGGGCGGGCGGCCAGTACACCGAGGGGGTGGTGGGCCAGTTGGGGTCCTTCAACCCCCTGTTTGCCCAGGGCCAGCCGAACGCCCTCGACCTGGATGCGCTGCTCTTCGAGCCGCTGGTCCGGCTGCAATCGACCGGGCAAGTGGACCGGGTGCTGGCCGGGAGTTGGGATATCAGCCCCGACCAGCGCAGCTATACCTTCGCGTTGCGTCCCGATGCCCGCTGGTCGGACGGCGCGCCGGTCACGGCCGACGATGTCCTGTTCACGGTTCGCACCGTTCAGGATCCGGATTATCCGGGCGTGTTCCTCGGAACCAGCTGGAAGGACATCGTGGCCACCGCCATCGATCCCCAGCACGTGCGCTTCACGCTGCCCGGCAAGAATGCTAGCTTCCTGGCCACGCTGGCGCAGTTGGATATCCTTCCGGCGCACGCGCTGACCGGCCTCCCGGTAAGCCAGATTGCCAGCAGCCCGTTCGGGACTCACCCCGTGGGGACCGGGCCATTCCGGGTCCGAGACCGCCTGCCGGATGGGGTGGTCCTGGAACGCAACCCCTTCAGCCGGCTGCGCCCGTGGCTCGACCGGATCGCGGTACGCACGTTTCCGGACGAGGCGTCCGCGTTGACCGCGCTGGACCGGCACGAGATCGACGCCCTGGCCAACCTCTCCGCCGCCGGGGTCGCGCGGGCGCGTGGCCTGGGCCAGATGGCCGTCTACCAGGCGGCGACGTATCGATACCTCGAGTTGCTCTTCAACCTCAACGCGGACGTTCCGTACTTCAAGGACGCCCAGGTGCGGCGCGCCTTCGCCATGGCCATCAATCGGCAGGCCATCATCGACACCCTGGCAGGCGGCCAGGCGCGCCTGGCGGACGGGCCGATTCCCTCCGCCATCACCTGGGCGACGGATCCAACCATCAAGGGTCCCGGGTACGATCCGCTTGCTGCCGCCCAATTGCTCGACCAGGCGGGCTGGAAGGTGCAGGACGGGGTGCGCACCAAGGCCGGGGCGGCGATGCAGGTCACGCTGGTGGTGGCGCGAGACGTCGCCCCGTTCGAGCAGGTGGGTCGCCAGGTGGCCAGCGATCTCGGCGTCGTCGGGATCGGGGTCGACGTTCGGGCGGTCAGCGCGGACGACCTGATCCGGGTCTACCTCAATCCCCGCACGTTCCAGCTGGCTCTGACCGCCTTTGATAACGGTCCCGACCCGGACGTCTACGCCTTCTGGCATTCGTCGGAGGCGCGCCCCGGGGGCTTTAACTTCGCGGGCGGGAAACGGAACGTCTTCATCGACCTCGACCTCGAGAAGGGGCGGGCCGACACGGACCCGGCGGCGCGAGCGCTCGACTACAAGGACCTGCAGCAGGTCTTCGCCCAGGAGGTGCCGGCCGTTTACCTGTACAGCCCGAACTTCAGCTTCGCGGTCAGCCGGCGGATCCGGGGCGTCCGCCTCGATGCCGCCGTGGAACCCTCGGACCGCTACACGCATGTGAGCGACTGGTACGTCGAGGTCGGGCGTTAAGCCCGAATCCGGCTTGAGTCCCGTACAATCTAAAGCTGCCTTTGCGGCTGTGGTGAAATCGGTAAACACGCATGGTTCAGGGCCATGTGGGCGCAAGCCCTTGGAGGTTCAAGTCCTCTCAGCCGCACAGCCCTCCCGCCGGCCGGGATGGACCGCGGCCGAGCGACGCCAGCTGCGCCAGCTCTCCACCCCGGTCAAGATCCAGGAGTACCTGGACCGCATCCCCTACAACACCGAGAAGCACGGCGAGACACTCCGCTCGCCCCGGCGTGTCCTCCGGGACGGCACCGCCCACTGCATGGAGGGCGCGCTCCTGGCCGCGGCCGCGCTCCAGGCCGCCGGCGGGCCTCCCCTGGTCATGGATCTGACGGCCGTCGATGACGACGACCACGTCATCGCGCCGTTCCAGCGCCGCGGCCTGTGGGGGGCGGTGGCCACCAGCAAATTCTCCGGGCTCCGCTTTCGCTCGCCCGTTTACCGGAGCCTGCGCGAGCTCGCCATGTCCTACTTCGAGCCGTACTTCAGCCTGGCTGGGCAGCTGACCCTGCGTGGCTATGGGATCCCCATCGACCTGCGCCGCTTCGACGCGCTCGAGTGGCGGACGTCCGAGGAGGACCTCTGGCCGCTGGCGGACGCCCTGGATAGGCGGCATCACGTGTCCCTGCTCGGTCCGGCTGGCGCCCGCGGCCTGCATCGAGTCGATCGCCGGCTGAAGTCCGCCGGGCTGCTGGGCTATCCCGGATAGGCCCCACCGCCTTCAGATTATTGACATTATTGATACCACTTGTTACCCTTGCCCAATATCAGGTTCCTGACAGCTCTAGGGGAGGACACCGAATGGCGATAGCGACCGCGGGCAAAGGCCAACAGCCCAAGGGGCCCGACGTTCCGCTGGAGGTCGTGCAATCCCTGGTAACCCGGGTGATCTGGCAAGCGGTAGCCGACCTGAGCACGCCCGGGTACCGTCGCGAAGCGGAGCAGTTCTTTGACAGCGAGACGTTCGCCGAGTACTGCGACATGCTGGGCTGGAACGTGCGCCGAGCCCGCGACAGCCTTCGCAACTTCGTCAATCGCGGCGGCCGGATTTCCGGCAATCATCTGCTTCCCATGGATCGGTCGGGCCAGCCGCTCTTCCCCAATGCCAGCAATCGGCGACCGGCTCGCAAGCAGCCGCTGTTGCCGGAGATGGTCCTCAGCCAGCCGGCGTTTGGATAATTGGCTGCATTCGCAGCAAAGCTGACCTGGACTCGCCGGCCAGGGGAATTTGCTCAGCCGGATCTGAGGACCGGCTTCGCAAATTCACGCCTGCGCGGGACCGACTTCGGCGCGAATCCATGGGCTGCACTGGTAGCAAACAGCTCGGCGTAATCAATTAGCTCGACTCCGGTCCCGCTTGGTGTGAGGGCCTTCTCGGCCCTCACAACTTTCTAACATTCCCCTGCTACGGTCCTTCCCGTTCGGATTTCTGAACGTGGAGGCGTTATGAGCGTCGCGCCCGCGTTGCTCTCCGACGATCGGACGGTCCCATCTCGGCGCAGCCGGGACCTGCGCGACTGGACCGACTTTGGCACCGAGTCCCTCCAGCTGTACCTGCGCGAGATCGCGGCCTGTCCCTTGTTGACCGCTAGCGAGGAGCGCGCCCTGGCGCTGGAACTGGTCGCCGGGAGCCCCGACGCCTACCAGAAGCTGGTGCGCGCCAACCTGCGGCTGGTGGTGGCCCTGGCCCGGCGGGCGACGGGCTACGGCGTGCCGCTGGCGGATCTCATCCAGGAAGGCAACGTGGGGTTGATGCGCGCCGCCGCCCGGTTCGACCCGGGTCGCAACGTCCGGTTCTCAACCTACGCGACCTGGTGGATCCGGCAAGGCATCGGGCGGGCGCTGGTTGACCAGTCGCGGACCATCCGCATCCCCGCGCAGCTCCACGATGCCTACGTCCGGATCCGCAAGGCGTTTGCCGCCCTACCCGCGCAGCTCGGCCGGGAGGCGTGTGTGGCCGACGTCGCGCAGGCCGTCGGGCTGTCCGAAGACCGAGTGCGCGACATCATCGCCTGGGCCCAGGTGCCCTACTCCCTCGAGATGACGCCGGGCGACGATCCGGATGGGCCGACCCTGCACGCCACCGTCGAGGATCCGCAGATGCCCGACCCCTTCGAGCCGCTGCAGCGGGCCGCGGTGCGCGAGGAGCTGTTCCGGGCCCTGGAGATCCTCTCCGAACGGGAGCGCACGGTCATCTGGCGGCGCTTCGGTCTGGGCGGCGGGCCACCGGAGACGCTGGAACAGATTGGCCGGCGCCTGGGGCTGACCCGTCAGCGGGTCCAGCAGATCGTGGCCGAGATACTGGGCAAGCTGCGCCAGCCGCTGGCCGGCGTGGGGCTGCAGGAGTTCGCCTGACGACGCCTGAGTTCGAATCAGCGCGAAGCCCGGATCCGGGCTTGGCGAGGGGATGGCTAGACTTCTAGCAGGCTGATCCCCATGAACCTGCTCCTGGTCGAGGACGAGCGCAAACTAGCCGTCTTGCTCAAACAGCTGCTCGAGGAGGAGCGCTACTCCGTCGACCTGGCCGGAGATGGGGAACGGGGCCAGGAGCTGGCCGAGACCTCCCGCTACGACGCCATCATCCTGGACGTGATGCTGCCCAAGAAGAACGGGATCGAGGTCTGCCGCTGGCTGCGCCAGAATCAGGTGCGGACCCCGGTGATCATGCTGACGGCCCGCGGCCAGGTGCACGATCGGGTCGCCGGGCTGGACGCCGGCGCCGACGACTACCTGCCCAAACCCTTCGCGTTCGAGGAACTCCTGGCTCGGCTGCGGGCGGTGATGCGTCGCGAAGACCGCAATGGCGACGGGACGCGTCTCCAGGTGGCGGACCTGAGCATCGACCTCAAGACCCACCAGGTGCGGCGCGCCGATGCCGCCATCGACCTCACCGCGCGCGAGTTCTCTCTCCTCGAATACCTGATGCGGAACGCCAACCAGGTCCTGACCCAGCAGCAGATCGCCGAGCATGTCTGGGACACCAACTTCGAGGGCACGACCAATCGGGTCGCGGTCTACATCTCGTACCTGCGCAACAAGATCGATGAGGGCCGGTCGCCCAAGCTGATCCAGACCATTTACGGGGTCGGCTACCGGCTGTCGGGCTGATGTTCCGGGGCACCCTGGTCCGGCTGGCGCTGTGGTACCTGCTGCTGTTCGCGCTGATCGTCGCCTGCTTCAACCTCATCGTCTATGTCTCGCTCTCGCAGGCGCTGCAAGCCAGCGTGTTCAACGATCTGCAGAACAAGGCGAAGGTCGCCATCGACAACAACCTGAAGGTGACGGGCAACACCATCGACCAGGACCCGACGAAGCTCATCGTGGGGCCGAACTACGCCGACGTCTGCGTCGTCATCGAGCAGTTCACTGCCGGCCAGACCGGGGAGCAGGTGGTCAACGGCTGCAGCCTCTACGGCGTGAAGGAACTGCCAGAGCGCACCTCCATCGCGCTGGCGCGTCAGGGCATCGTCAGCAAGTACGTCGAGGTCCCCACCGCGAATGAAACCTTTGCAGTCCGCACCGAACCGCTGCGGAACCACGAGCACCAGCTGGTCGGTGCAGTCCAGGTGGCCAAGCCGATCTCCTGGATCGGCGACACCCTGGACCATCTGAAGCGGTTGCTGGCCATCGCGTCCGCGGTGGCCATGGTGCTGGGCGCCCTGGTGGCCCTGCTCATGGCGAATAAGTCCTTGGGCCCCATCCGGGCCGCGTTCCAGAAGCAGCGCGACTTCGTGGCCGACGCCTCGCACGAGCTGCGCACGCCGCTGACCCTGATCCGGACTAACGCGGAGGCGTGGTTGCGGCGTAGCGACGGCGGGTCGGGCGCCGTCTATGCCCGGAACGTGGTGGACGAGACCGATCAGCTGAGCGCCATCGTGCGAGATCTGACGACGCTCGCCCTGTCCGACGCCCGCCAGTTGCGCATCGACCGGAAGCCGGTTGAAGTCAGTTCGACGCTCCGCGGGCTGATCGAGCAGTTCCAGCCGGTGGCCGAGCAGCGGGGCGTGACCATCCAGCCGGACCTGGACGGCGGGGTCACGGTGCAGGCGGACCCGAGCCGGCTGCGGCAGCTGTTCCTCATCCTGCTGGACAATGCGGTGCGCTACTCACCCGACGGCGGGGCGGTCACGGTCGGCGTCGCCCGCCACAATGGGCGGGTCGCCGTGACAGTGGTTGACCGCGGGATCGGCATCTCCAGCAAGGACCTGCCTCACATTTTCGAGCGCTTCTACCGGGCGGACAAGGCCCGCAGCCGGGAGAGCGGCGGCACCGGACTCGGCCTCGCCATCGCCAAGTGGATCGCGGAGGTTCACAAGGGCGACATCGAGGTGCGCAGTGCCCCCGGTACCGGAACGACGGTCACCGTCACGTTTCCCGGATTGAAGTAGCCGGGCTTATTCGATCTTGATTTCCCGGACGGGCTGGAGGGCCACGAAGGCGATCAGGTAGAAGAGGACGACCACGCCGAACATGACCCGGTAGCCGGCGGCGCTCGTTCGGTGGTTGTTGAAGGCGTCGATGATGGGTCCCAGAATGGGGCGGGCAAAGACACCCGCGCTGGCAGTGGCGATGTTCGAGAGTCCCATGAATCGACCGGCCTCCACCTTCGGGATCAGGTCGGTCATGAATGCCCAGTCGACCGACAGGAACGCGCCCAGGGAGATGCCGATGATGGCGCCAAAGGCGAGGACCAGCCAGATCGACGGCGCCGCGATCTCGAGGCCCGCCCCCAGCGCACCGACCAGGCAGGCGGCTGCGATCAGCCGCTTCTTCCCCAGCCGCGCGGCCGCAAAGCCGCCCAGGAAGGATGCGAGAGCCGCCAGGATCGTGACGGATGCCAGCAGCGCCGCCGTGTACACGGAAGCCTGGTCCTCGGTCAGGTGAAAGGTGTCCTGGAGGAAAAAGAGCGCATAGGTCACGATCCCGACCGGTCCCATCAGGAAGAACAAGCGGGAAACCATGAGCCACGCGAAGTCTCGGTAGCGACGCACGTCGATCGCGAAGCTGAGGAGCAGGGTCTTGCCGAGCGGCTTGTCCGATGCCCGGGTCACGCGGAGATCGGGAACGCGCAGGACGACGATGGCCCCGCAGATGGCAATCACGGCCACGGTCGAGAAAATAGCCAGCTGCAACGCATGGCTAAGGACCGCGCCAATGACCACGAAGCCAACGATGCTGCCGAGAAGCTGAATCCCGCCGTAGTACCCGGACGCCTCCGACCGCTGGTCTTCGGGGACCTGGTCCGGGAGCATCCCCTGGTACGGCCCCTGCACCGTGTTCGACGCCAGCTGGAAGAACGCGTAGACCACGAGCAAGCTCCAGTAGGACGTGACAAACGCCATCAGCGTCAGGAAGACGATGTCGCCGACCACCCCGATCACGATGTAGGGTCGCCGGCGGCCCAGGGCGAAGCGGCTCCGGTCGCTAAGGCCGCCGATGGCGGGCTGCCACACGACCGCGAACAGCGCGCCGAACGTGTCCAGGATAGCGACGTACGTGTTCTTGTCGATCGACAACGATAGGAAGGCCAGATGGAGCGTGACGGGATGGATTGAGCCGGACCTCAAGAACCCCTCGATCAGCCGGGGAATCACAAACGACCCCAGAGCCTGCATCAGGTAGGCGATGGCGAACCAGAAGGCGCTGAGCACGAGCATTCCGCGCCAGGAGATGCGGGGCTTGGGCTCCGTGTCCAGGAGGACGGGGAGAACGCCTGCGGTCCGCGAGCCGGTCGCCGGCGTCATGGCGGGAGTTTAACCCGAATCCACCGAAACCAACTTGCATCTTGGGCGCGGATGCGAGCGATCCGTGCGTTGGCTCCTGCGCGCGCTCAGTTACGCACCAACGGGTGCGCGCCTTCGCGTGCTCGTCGCCGCCCAAAGCCCGAGGCCGCCGGAACAAACTCGCATCTTGGGCGCGGATGCGGCCTGAGCCCGAGGCCGCCGGAACGAACTCGCATCGTGGGCGCGGATGCGGCCTGAGCCCGAGGCCGCCGGAACGAACTCGCATCTTCGGCGCGGATGCGGCCGATCCGGGCGTCGTCTCCTGCGCGCGCTCGGTCACGCACCGACGGGTACGCTCGCTGCGGTGCTCGTCGCCTCCTTCGGCTCGGCACGCCCCGCATCCCGAATCTGCGGCGCCCGACCGGATCCGGGCTTGTGCTCATCTCGCCCGCCAATCTGCTTCGTCCGCTCGGTGGATCCGGGTGAACGCTGGCGCGCGCCGATTTGGTACGGTTCAACCCGGTGCGCAAGAAGGTCTCCGTGGTCGGCGCGGGCAATGTGGGGGCGACCCTGGCGCAGCGAGTGGCCGAGCGCGGCGATGCCGATGTGGTGCTGGTCGACATCGTGGAGGGCCTGCCCCAGGGGAAGGCGCTCGACCTGCTGGAAGCCGGCCCGGTGGTGGGCTACGACTCCCGGGTGGTGGGCACCACGGGCTATGAGGAAACGGGCGGATCCGACATCTGCGTGATCACCTCGGGCGTGCCGCGCAAGCCGGGCATGACCCGGGACGACCTGGTCCTGACCAACATGAAGATCGTCCGTGGTGTCACCGAGGAGCTGGTGCGCCGGTCGCCGCAGGCCATCCTGATCGTGGTGAGCAACCCGCTCGATGCCATGGCCCAGCTGGCGTTCTCCGTCAGCCGGTTCCCGCGCGAGCGCGTCATCGGCATGGCCGGAGTCCTGGATACGGCGCGGTTTCGGACGTTCAT
>DASPZT010000173.1:0-9779 GCA_035636135.1 Candidatus Limnocylindria bacterium
CGTCCCCGCCCCGCACGCCGTGGTCCCGCATGACGGTCAGCCCCCCGAGCGGCTCGAGCGAGCGCAGCAGGACCGCGCCGGCCGTGCCCCTCCGCTCGGCCACCACGTTCAGGCAGTGGTGCATCCCATAGGTGAAATAGATGTAGGCGTACCCGGCGGGACCGAACATGACCGTGTTGCGAGGGGTGGCACCCCGGTAGGCGTGAGAGGCGGGGTCGGCCGCGCCGGTGTAGGCCTCGGTCTCTACGATGCGGCCGCTCAGCAACCCCTTGCGCGAGTCGTAGAACAGGATACGACCCAGCAGGTCGCGGGCCAGAGTCACCGGGTCGCGCGCGTAGAAGGCGCGACCCAGCCGCGGACGGGTCAGGGAATCGGGGCGCTCGATACCTTCAGCCTCGCGCCGGACCGGGGTGCCTATCCGATTGGAACCCTCACGCCGGGGCGAGCTGCTTGCTCATCTCCCAGTCGTGGCCAAAGGGGTCGGTGACACGCCCAGTTCGCCACCCGTACTCCTCGTGCATCGCCGCTGTGACGGTGGCCCCGGCGGCGACTGCCCGTTCGAACACCGAGTCTGGATCGTCGACCGACAGGATCATCCGAACCGACCCGGCGACCCGGCCGTCAGGGCTGGCTGCGACGTCGTTCTGGACCCAGAACACGGCTCCCCCAATCGACAGCTGCGCAACCTCGATAGCCCCCTCGTCCCCGGCGAGCCGGTAGACCTCGACCGCGCCGAACGCCGCCCGGTAGTGCTCGATCGCCCTCGTCGCATCGCGGACCGAAAGCCACGGCGCAATAGTCGGACTGGTCGTGGACTTCACGGGTGGACCGCGACGCTCGGAGCCCTCGGGCTCAGGCCTCATCGCGCCATTATGCGTGAGCCATTCCGCTCGCCGGCGGGCACCGGGGTCTCGTCGCCCGTGCGACTCGCTGAGATTGGGTCTAGTTCGTTTGCAGTAACTGCGTGAAGTACGTCCCGATGCTACTGGGGAGTACGGCCGCGAAGATCACCTTGGTCAGCGGAAACAGCCCGTAGAAGTGGGGAGCAAAGAACGACCCCACGATCAACTCCTGCGCATGGACAAACGACGGCGGGTACGCGTAGCCGGCCGGCAGCGCCGTGTTGATCAAGCCGATGCCCACATAGAGGCCAAGCGCCACTTCGACGACCCCCAGCAGCGCGCCCAGCACGCCGCCGGAAGCGGCGTCGAACATGGCGGCGACCAGGCTTTCCAGGAAGCGGGAGTAGACCATGCCCAGGATCTCAAAGAGGAAGACGGAGCCCACCACGATCCCGATATAGGTCACCACGTGGGTCCACAAGGCGGATGTCAAGCCAAAGGTGGATGCCACGTGAATGGAGGTGTTGGCGCTTACCAGGGTGGCCGCCCCCACGCCCAGGAACAGTCCGATGAAGGCCACCACCCGCCTCATGACGCCAAAGCGCACTCCCAGCGTGATGTTGACCACCAGCGTGGCCACGATCATCAGGTCCAGGAAATCCATCAGGCCCTCACATCCGCGCCGAAGCGCTGCCGAAGGGCGGTGATGATGGCCTCATGCCGCTCTGAGACCTCGGCCGCCGTCAAGGTGCGATCGGCAGCCTGGTAGACGAGGCGGAACGAGATGCTGCGGGTCCCCCACGGGAGTTGTGGCCCCTCGTATTCGCTGAGCATGGCAATCTCCCTTAGCGTAGAACCGCCGTGCTCGTGCATAACTTGCACCAGCTCGTTACTGGCTGTCTGGCGCGGAACGATCAGGGTC
Organism: Candidatus Limnocylindria bacterium; assembly: GCA_035636135.1. GTDB lineage: Bacteria > Chloroflexota > Dormibacteria > CF-121 > CF-121 > CF-121. The sequence goes on from DASPZT010000173.1 coordinate 1,765, forward strand.
AGATCGCGGCGGATGCCCGGGAAGCGGGCCAGCGGCGAGGCCTGGGGGACCGCCAGGCCGGATTCGACGAAGGGGTCGAAGAGGACCTCGGCGACCACCGCCCGGCCGGGCAACTCCAGTGTCCGCAGGACGCCGGGATGGACCTCGCCGACCGCGCCGATGACGGCGCCTTCGCGGATGATTTCCCCCGAGCGCCCCTGGTGGAAGCCTGGAACCGCGGCCTGCCGGACGGCCAGGGCCCGGCGCCCGATCCGTTCCCGGAGCAGGCGCAATCCAGTTTCCAGCCTGCGGAGCGCCTGGGCTGCCGCATCGGGTTGACCATTGCTCACCTGGGCGGCCATGGCTAGCAGCCGCGGCTCCTCCGGCCAGGCATCGCCCGTTCGGCCCCAGAATGCGGTCGCCAGTTCGAACAGCCGCGTGTCAGGTTGATCCTGGCGGGCGTTGAGGGCCAGATTCGCCAGCAGCCCGGGAAGCAGGCTGACCCGCAAGGTGTCGCGGCGTTCCAGGATGGGATTCCTGACGGTCAGCGCATCCGCGGGTGCCGATGGGAGACGGACGAGGGTCGCGGTGTGGGCATCCGCGAAGCTGTAGGTGACGGTCTCACTGAAGCCAAGGCCGGCCAGGAGTTCCCTGACGCGGTCGTCGGCGTCGGCGAGTTGGTAGACGTCGGTCACCGGCCTTCGCTCGCCGGGCAGCGTGCTCGGCACGCGATCGTAGCCGTAGATGCGGCCGATTTCTTCCGCAATGTCTTCGGGGATCGAGCAGTCCAGCCGAAAGGCCGGCGGGGTGGCCCGCAGGCCGTCGGTGGTGGATTTCACGGCGAACTCAAGTCGTTCCAGGATGGACGTGGCCTGCGGCTTGGGGACGCTGACGCCCAGGATTCGGTCCAGCTCGGCGGTCCGCACCGCGATCGCCGGCTGGACGAGGGGGACGGGGTGGACGTCGACGGCCTGGACCTCGGTGCCCGAGGCGATCTCGGCCAGCAGCGCGGCGGCGCGATCCACGGCCGGCTTGCTGAGGGCCGGGCTCAGCCCCCGTTCGAACCGAGCCGAGGCCTCGGAACGTAGGCCGAGCACCCGGGACGTGGCGCGGATCCGCCGCGGCTCCCAGGTGGCGGCTTCCAGGAGGACGGCCGTGGTGGCGGCCTGGACGGCACTGTCCGCGCCGCCAATGATGCCGGCCAGGGCCTGGGCCCGCTCGGCGTCTGCCACCACCAGGTAGTCAGGAGTCAGCTCGCGGGTCTTCCCATCCAGGCAGGCGAGCCGCTCCCCGGCCTTGGCTCGGCGCACCATCAGTCGGCCACCCGCCAGGCGATCGTAGTCGAAGGCGTGCATGGGCTGGCCGCTCTCCAGCATCACGTAATTGGTGATGTCCACCACGTTGCTGATGGGTCGCACCCCGGCCGCGCGGAGCCGAGCCTGCATCCAGCTCGGGGACGGGCCGGCCTTGACTCCGCGCATCAGCCGGCCGACGAAGCGGCGGCAGCCTTCCGCGTCCTCAATCGTGATCGACGCCGGTCCGGCCGCGGGAGCCTTAGCCGGGCGCGAGGCGGGCGGTCGCAGCGCCGTGCCGTAGAGGGCGGCGATTTCCCGCGCGATCCCGAGGTGGGCAAGCAGGTCCGGACGGTTGGACTTGATCTCCATGTCCAGCACCGGACCGATGGGGAACAGGGTGCGGAGGTCCGCGCCCAGCGGGGCCTTCGGGTCCAGGACCATGATGCCGTCAGCATCCTCGCCCAGGCCGAGCTCAATGGCTGAGCACAGCATGCCCTCCGAGCGGACGCCGCGAAAGACCTCGGCGCCGATGGTCCGGTTGCCGAGGCGCGCACCGGCGCGAGCCAGCGGGACCCGGTCCCCCTTTGAAAGGTTGGTTGCGCCGGTGACCACCTGGACGCTGGCGTCCCCCGTCTTCACCCGTGCCAGCTGCAGCTTGGTGGCGTTCGGGTGCGGCCGCAGTTCGACCACCTCGGCCACCACCACGTCCACAAACGGTTCCTGGATGCGCTCCACCTCCATCCCGGCCAGGGTGAGGCGCTCGGCCAACGCGGCGGTATCAGCCGGCACGTCCACGTACTCGCGCAGCCAGCCAGCCGAGACCAGCACTAGAACTGCCTCAGGAAGCGCACGTCGGGCTCGACGATGCTCCGGATGTCGGGCAGGTTGTACTTCAGCATGGCGATCCGGTCGGGGCCCATCCCGAAGGCGAAACCCGAGAACCGAGTGGGATCGATGCCGCCATTGCGTAGCACCTGTGGATGGACCATCCCCGCCCCCAGGATTTCCAGCCAGCCCCGCTTGCAGCTGGAGCAGCCGGCGCCGGTGCAGATCCCGCAGGAGACCGCCACCCCGACGCTTGGCTCGGTGAAGGGAAAGTGGTCGCCCGTCAGCCGGATCCGCCGGTCGGCGCCGAAGATCGAGCGAGCGAAATACTCCAGCGTGCCCTTCAGGTCCGACAGCCGGATGTCGCCATCCACGCACAGCCCCTCGACCTGGTGGAACTGCGGCAGGTGGGTCGCGTCGTAGTCTCGCCGATACACGCGGCCCGGCGCGATGATGCGCATGGGCGGCTGGTGCTGTTCCATGTAGCGGATCTGGACCGGGGAGGTATGGGTCCGCAGCAGCAGCTCGCCGGACCCCACATAGAAGCTATCCATGTCGTCCCGCGCCGGGTGACCGGCTGGGATGTTGAGGGCCTCGAAGTTGTGCCACTCGTCCTCCACCTCGGGGCCGACGGCGACCGTGTAGCCGATGTGGGAGAACACCGCCCGGATCTCGCGCATGATGAGCGTGATCGGGTGCAGATGCCCATACCCGTCGTCCTGGGGAATGAACGTGATGTCGAGCCACTCCTGCTCGGCCAGCCCGGCCCGGCGGGCTTCCTCCAGGGCGGCGGCCTGGGCCGCGATCGCCTCCTCCAGCTCTTTCTTCACCGCGTTCGCCCGCTCCCCGGCCTGGGCCCGTTCGGTGGGCGGGAGACTCCCCAGACCGCGCAGGGTGGCGGTCAGCGTCCCCTTCTTCCCCAGCAGGGCGACCCGCACCTGCTCCAGGGCGGTGGGGTCCTGGGCCGCGGCGATCTGGGCGTGCGCGGCCAGCCGCAGGCGTTCGAGATCCTCTGGCAGGTTAGCCATCAGAAGCCCCTCCCCCGGACGCGCGCCAATCGACGGTTGGGCGCTACGTAGGAGGCCGGCCGCGAGCCGGCCCGAGAAAGAAAGAACAGGGAACCATGCCGCTCATGGTGCAGGCATGCTAGCACGATCTGGTCAGTCCGACTCTAGGCCCGGATCCACCGAGCGGACGAAGCAGATTGGGATGCGGGGCGAGATGCGCCCAGGAGCCAACGCCCGGATCGCTCGCATCCGCGCCCAAGATGCAAGTTCGTTTCGCTGGATTGGGGCCAAGCTCAGCTTTTTGCCGGGGAGCCTTTGGCCAGGTCGACCAGCTGGATGAAGGACTGGTCGTCCCGCACCGCCAGGTCGGCCAGCATCTTCCGGTTGATCGTGACCCCCGCCACCTTCAGGCCGTGCATGAACTGGTTGTAGGGCAGCCCGTGGCTCCGGCTGGCGGCGTTGATGCGAGTGATCCAGAGCTTGCGCATATCGCGCTTGCGCACCCGGCGGTCACGGAAGGCGTACTGAAGCGAATGGAGGACGGCTTCATTTGCCGGCCGGAACAGCGTCCGGTGCGTCAGCCGGAACCCCTTGGCCAGTTTGAGGATCTTCTTGTGGCGCCGCCGCGCTGGGACGCCGCGCTTGACACGAGGCATGGTCGATCACCTTCCTTCGACTTATCGGTACGGGAGCGCCCGGCGCACGATGGCCGCGTCGCCGCCCTGCAGAATGACGAGCTTGCTGTACTGCCGTTTGCGGCGCGCGCTCTTGTGCACGAGGAGATGGCTCTTCTGCCCGTGTGGCCGCACGATCTTGCCGGTCTTGGTGAACCGGAAACGCTTCTGAGATGCCTTATGGGTGCGCAGTTTGGGCATAGGGTCCCTCCGAGGCTGGTTTGGCCGCGGTCGGCGCCGACACCGGGGCCAGGATCATGATCATGTTCTTCCCCTCCAACAGGGGGGTGCGCTCGACGGTGCTGATCGTCTTGAGCTCGCGGGCCATCCGGTCCAGCAGGTTCTTGCCGATGTCCTGGTGGACCATCTCACGCCCGCGGAACATGATGGTCAGCTTCACCTTGTCCCCCTGCTCCAGGAAGGACTTGACGTTGTGGAATTTGGTCTGGAAGTCGTGCTCACCGATTTTGGGGCGGAGCTTCATTTCTTTGACCTTGATGTTCTGGTGCTTCTTGCGTGCATCTTTGTCTTTCTTTAAGCTTTCGAACTTGAACTTGCCGTAGTCCATGATCCGGCACACTGGCGGCTGCGCCTGGGGCGCCACCTCGACCAGGTCCATATCTCGCTCGATCGCCAGTTGCTTCGCCCGCTCGAGCGATACCACCCCGAGTTGCTGATTTTCGTCATCGATGAGCCGTACTTCCTGCGCACGAATCTGGTCGTTTATTCGCAGTTCCCGAAAGGCCGTGGATCAACCTCCTTACAACAAAAAAAGATAGCCGGAGGCTATCTTGACGTCCCCACAACCTCTCTGGCGCGCCTCAAGGTGAGAGTTTGGACAGCCTCTGCTTAGGGACTGCATTATACATGGCGTCCAGCCCGGCGGAGGCTATTCTGTGCGCGTGCCGGGCCACATTGTCGCCCTGGGGGGCGGCGGCTTCTCCGCCACCGGCCTGCCGAGCCCCATCGATGCCTTCATCCTGAGCCTGGCCGGACGGCCCCGGCCGCGGATCTGTTTCCTGGGAACGGCCAGCGGCGATGCGGAGAGCTATCTCGCCCGCTTCTATCGAGCGTACGCTCAGCTGGACTGCCGACCCTCCGATCTGCCGCTGTTTCAGACGCCGATCACCCACGATGTGCCCCGGTTCGTCAGGGAGCAGCAGGCCTTCTACGTCGGCGGCGGCAGCACCGCGAATCTGCTCGCGGTCTGGCGGCTGCACGGCCTGGACCGCCTCTTGCGGGAGGCCTGGGAGGCGGGCGCCGTCCTCGCCGGCATGAGCGCCGGCGCCATCTGTTGGTTCGAGGCTTACCTGACCGATTCGGTGGGACCTGACCTGGCCCCCAGGCAGGACGGCCTCGGCTTTCTTTCCGGCAGTGCCTGCCCCCACTTCAGCGACGATCCCAAGCGTCGGCCGACCTACCAGCGGTTGATCGCGGAGGGATTCCCGGCCGGACTCGCCATCGACGATGGGGCGGCGCTGCATTTCCGTGGCCGGGAGCTGGCGGACGTCGTCTCGGAGCGCCCGGGCGCCCAGGCCTATCGGATCTTCGTCCGCGACGCCCACCTGGTCGAGGAGCCGCTGCAGGCCCGGCTACTGGGCTAAGCCCGGATCGAGCGGTGCGGGCGAAGCAGATCGGGATGCGGGGCGTGCCGAGCCGAAGGAGGCGACGAGCACGGGATCAGGCCGCATCCGCGCCCGAGATGCTAGCTCGATCCGATAGATTCGGGCTTAACGCTGGCCTCGACCCTGATAGCCCTCAGCGTCCGATCCATCTGGGCCAGATGAAAGCGGTCGTGACCGGCGATCATCCGGAACATCAGGTCCAGGCTCTCCCGGCCGCGCTCGGAATGAAGGCCAACCCGCTGGCGAGCCGGCCCGGGGGTGCGCCGCCAGAGGGCCAGGTTGGCCCGCCGCAGCGGCTCGAAGACGGCCAGCAGGTCGCGCGGATCGTCCTCGTTGTGCCGCAGCCGGTCCACCCAGCGGTCCTGGTCATAGGCGGCGATGGGCGGCTCCTCGTGAGCCAGCACCCACCGATACCGGGCGGCCATGACCAGCTCGGCGTCGGCGAGGTGACCCACCAGTTCGAGCACCGACCACTCCGACTCGGCCGGCCGGCGGCGCAAGTCGGCGGCCGCGGTGGCGATCATGGCCGTGACCGCGCCGGGCGTCTCCTCCTGGACCGACGCCGGATCGTCCTCCCCGACCAGCGAGAGCATCAGCCGCTGGTATTCGGACGGCGCTGTCACCGGGTCTGGCGATGCCATGCTCATATGCTAGGCGGCTTGCTCTCGCGGCGGAGCCGGTCCAGGAATGCCTCGACCGCCAGCGCTTCCTGGCCGCCGTCTCGAGTCCGGACGTTGACCTGGCCGCTTTCCAGTTCCCGGTCGCCCACCACGGCCATGTAAGGCACCTTCTGCAGCTGGGCGTCCCGGATCTTGGCCTGCATCCGCTCACTGCGGCTGTCCACCTCCACCCGCACGTCCTGGTCACGGAAGCGCGCCGCAATGGCCTCCACTCCAGCCAGGTGGCGGTCCGCGATAGGGATGAAGACCACCTGCACCGGCGCCAGCCACAGGGGAAAGGCCCCCGCATAGAGCTCGATCATGTAGGCCATGAAGCGTTCGAAGGAGCCGATGGGGGCGCGGTGGATCATCACCGGCCGCTTCTGCGTCTGGTCGGCATCGGTGTACTCCAGGCCGAAGGCCTCGGGCATCAGGAAGTCGATCTGGTTGGTGGACAAGCTGAACTCGCGGCCGATAGCGTCCTTGATCTGAACGTCGAGCTTCGGTCCGTAGAAGGCGGCCTCCCCGGGGGCCTCCACGAACTTGTGCCCGCCCGCCCGGAGTGCGGCGCGGGCCGCCTCCTGGGCCATCTCCCACACCGCCGGGTCCCCCATCCACTTGTCACTGGTCTGGTCACGCAACGAGAGGCGGAAGTAGAAGTCGGTGACGCCCAGCGCTTCGTAGACCTCCAGAATCAGCCGGACCACGGCGTCGAACTCCTGGGTCACCTGGTCCGGCCGGCAGAAGATGTGGGCATCGTTGATGGTGAAGGCGCGCACCCGGATCAGCCCCGACACCTCGCCCGACTTCTCGTAGCGGTAGACGGTGCCGAGCTCCGCCAGCCGCACCGGCAGGTCGCGATAGCTGTAGGCACGGCGCTGGAAAATTCGGATGTGGTGAGGGCAGTTCATGGGCCGAAGCTGCCACTCCTCGTCCTCGATCTTGGAGGGTGGGTACATCGCCTCTCGGTAGCGAGCCCAGTGCCCGCTTTGCTTGTAGAGGTCGAGGCGGGCGATGTCGGGGGTGCGCACGTGCTGGTAGCCGGCCCGCAATTCCTTCCGGACGATGTACTCCTCCAGCAGCCGGCGCACCGTCGCCCCCTTGGGCAGCCAGAGCGGCAGGCCCCGGCCAGCCATGTCATCGATCATGAACAGGTCGAGCTCCTTGCCGATTTTCCGATGGTCCCGCTGGGCCGCCTCCTCAAGGCGTTTGAGGTGTGCCTCCAGCTCGGCCTCGGTGGGAAAGGCCGTCCCGTAAATCCGGGTCAGCATCGGGTTCTTCTCACTGCCCTTCCAGTAGGCGCCGGCCAGCGAGAGTAGCCGAAAGGCCCCCAGCTGACCGGCGTCGTGCAGGTGCGGGCCCAGGCAGAGGTCCACGAAGTCGCCGGTCCGGTAGAGCCGGGCGGTCCCATCCGTCACCTTTTCCTCGACCAGCTGGACCTTGTACGGCTGATCGAACTTGCGGAAGAGCTCCACCGCCGTCGCCTTCGGCACTTCTTCCTTAACGAAGGCGGGAGCCGCCCGAACGATCTCGCGCATGCGCGCCTCGATCCGGCGCAGATCGGCCTCCACCGGGCGGCTGCCGTTGCGGAAATCGAAGTCGTAATAGAACCCCTCGTCGGTCGCTGGCCCGATGCCGATGGCCGTGCCGGGGAACAGGTCGAGCACGGCGGCCGCCATCACGTGGGCGGTGGAATGGCGAAGGGTCTCGAGATCCTGGCCGATCGGGCATCACCTCCGGAGGTGACGCCGATTATAAGCCCGGGTCCATCGATCGGACGACGCAGATTGGGATGCGGGGCGTGCCGAGCCGCAGGAGGCGACGAGCACGCGAGGGAGCGCATCCGTCGATGCGTGACCGAGCGCGCAGGAGACGACGCCCGGAGCCCGGGGCCGTCGGACGAACGAAGCAGATTGGGATGCGGGGCGTGCCGAGCCGCAGGAGGCGACGA
>DASPZT010000174.1:0-3782 GCA_035636135.1 Candidatus Limnocylindria bacterium
GGCGGTTCGCGGCGTCAGCCGTGCTCCGCAGCTCCTCAAGTCGGACACGCATGGCCTGTCGTTCGACCATCAAGTCGACTTCGAGTGTCTGCGCCTTCAGCAGCTCAGCCCGGACATCTTGGAGTTGCAACTGTAAGTGCCCAGAGACGCTTTCCTGCTCTGCGCGTTCGCCCTCGATCCGGTCCAGGGCCCGGGTGCGTCCGCGTGAGCTCAGTCTGGAAGGTGCTGGCGTCGACCAGGGCAGCTTAAGACGCTGTTCGGCCGAGGCGGCCGACGCGAGGTGGGTGCGCTTGAGCTCTTCGTAAACAGTCCGGAGCTGAGCCTCGTTGTTGCGGAGGTTTGTGTATTCGGCCTGGGTCTGTTTCGACTCGGCGCGCACCTGGTCGAGCTGTTCCTCGCGCGTTCGGGCATCAGCGGTAACCGACTCTTCAAGCGCCCGGAGGCTTGAAAGCAAGTGTTCAAATAGGGGCCTGAAATCAGTGGTCGTGTCCAGAGCGATAGGGATCATTATTTCGCCCGGGAGCCCTTAAGCCCATGCCCGATCGGCTACGATCAGTGGTCCTAATGGACCAGCATGGTCGGCCAATCGTCGTAACGTGGAGCCGCGCTGGTCGAGCGGAGTGGGAAGATCGCCGTTGTGGTTGGCCAGCAGCTCCCGGAGCTCGAGCACTTCAGCGACGCCCGCGCCTCATGGTCTATTTCAGCCTCTGGCGGAGAGCTACCTAAGGCTTTGCCGTGGACTGAGCGAATATGACGATCTCCAGCTATTCCAGGTAGTCTTTGAGCTTCTTGCTCCGGCTGGGGTGCCGGAGCTTGCGCAGCGCCTTGGCCTCGATCTGCCGGATGCGCTCCCGGGTGACCCCGAAGCGCTTCCCAACTTCTTCGAGTGTCCGCTGGTGGCCGTCGATCAGGCCGAAGCGCAGCTGCAGCACGCGGCGCTCGCGCGGGGTCAGGGTGTCCAGGATGTCCTCCACCTCGGTGCGCAGCATGGTCAGCGAGGCGGCGTCCGACGGCGAGGTGGCCTCCTTGTCCTCCACGAAGTCGCCCAGGTGCGAATCCTCTTCCTCTCCAATGGGCGTCTCCAGCGAAACCGGGTCTTGCGAGACCTTCACGATCTCCCGCACCTTGTCCGGTGTGATCCCCATCTCGTCGCCAATCTCCAGGTCGGTGGGTTCCCGGCCCAGCTCCTGGAGCAGCCGGCGGGAGACCCGCACCAGCTTGTTGATCGTCTCCACCATGTGCACCGGGATCCGGATGGTGCGGGCCTGGTCGGCGATGGCCCGGGTGATCGCCTGCCGGATCCACCACGTCGCGTAGGTGGAGAACTTGTAGCCCTTGTGGTAGTCGAATTTTTCGACCGCCCGGATCAGGCCCATGTTGCCCTCCTGGATCAGGTCCAGGAAGGACATGCCCCGCCCGATGTACTTCTTGGCGATCGAGACCACCAGCCGCAGGTTGGCCTCGGTCAGCTTGTGTTTGGCGTCGTCGTCGCCCGCCTCGATGGCCTTGGCCAGGGTGACCTCCTGCTCGGCCTTGAGCAGCGACACCCGGCCGATCTCCTTCAAGTACATCCGCACCGGGTCGTCCAGGGAGACCGAGTCGATGGCCTCGATGGTGGTGATCAGCTCATCATCGATCTCGACGATCTCTTCGAAGTCCTTCTCCCCGTCGGTGACCTCGATCCCCATCTCCTTGAACACGTTGAAGATGCGGAAGATCTGGTCGGGATCGAGCTCGACGTCCGGGAAGGCCCCCAGGATGTCGTCCGGGGTAAGGAAACCTTGTTCCTTCCCCTTGACGATCAGGCCTTCGGCAGCCAGGACCAGCGGATCTTCAGCGCGCTTCGGAGTGCGCGGACCACCCTTGCGGGGCGGTGCGTCGGGCATCCTAGCTCGGGCCATACCGCATGTCCTTTAGGGCGTCGCGCTGGTGCGCCAGCCGGTCGTGTTCTTCCATCAAGCTTACGAGGCGGCTCTCGTCCCCGGACGCCCGGGCGGCACGTAAATCGGCCTCAATTACCTTCAACCGTCGCTGGCAGGCGTTTATTTTAAGTGTTTGGATACATTGGGCCAGGCTCAGGCGCAGAGCCTCGGCGCTGCCCCCCTCCAGTTCCGGATAGTGGGCCATGGCCGCCCGCGCCAGCAGCCGCTGCTCCTCCGGGGAAAAGGCCTCGAATTGTCCCACCGGATCGGCGGTGGGGTTCACCTGGTGGAGCTGTCCCAGGCGGCCGAACAAAGCGGTGTAGATGGGACTGACGAACTCGATGGTGGCAAGCTCCGGCGCGAGTTGATCGATCAGCTCGGGACGGCCCATGACCAACCCCAGGAGATACCCCTCATCCTTGGCGATGGCGGGAGGCTTCCCCGGACGGTCGGCGGCTAAACCTGACACGACGGGCACCCGTCGCACCGAAACGGCGCCGCTGCGGACCGCCTGCACATCTTTCAGCAGCCCGGCGGGCTCGATCCGGAGCAGGGCCGCTGCCTGCTGGGCGTAGATTTCCAGCACCGAAGCCTCCGGGATCTTGATCAGCACCGGGATCACCGCCTCGGCCCCCCGCCGCCGGTCGTCGGCCTCGGCCAGGTCCAGCCCTTCCAGCGCCTGCTGCAGCAGATACTCCCACTCGGGCAGGGACTGCTCCAGTAGCGCCGGCCAGCCATCGGCGTGGGCCCGCAGGAAGTCGTCGGGGTCCTTGCCCTGCGGCACCCGGATGACCTTGATCCGCGTCCCGAACCGGGAGGCCAGCTCGATGGCCCGCTGGGTAGCGGTGCGGCCCGCGTCATCGCGGTCGAAGGCCAGTACCAGCTCCTGGGTCTCCCGCTTCAAAAGGCGCACCTGATGCTCGGTCAGGGCCGTGCCCGAGGTGGTCACCACGTTGTGCACGCCGGTCTGCCAGGCGCTGATGGCGTCGAAATAGCCCTCCATCAGGACGGCGTGCCGCGCCTCGGCGATCGCCTTACGAGCCCGATGCAGGTTGAACAGCGTCCGGCCCTTGTCGTACAGCGCGGTCTGGGGGCTGTTCAGGTATTTCGGTTGCTGCCGGTCGTCGATCACCCGGCCGCCGAACCCCACCAGCTCGCCGCGCTCGTCGTGGATGGTGAACATGATCCGCTGGCGAAACCGGTCCCAGAGCTCGCCGCCCCCCTCGGGCTTCACCGCCAACCCCGCGTCCAGGATTTCGCCGTCCGGGATGCCGTGCTTGCGCAGGAAGCGGACCAGGTTGTCCTTGTGGGTGCCCGCCGGGGCAAATCCCAGCTGGAACTCGGTCATGGAGCTGCGGGTGACGCCGCGCTCTTCCAGCTGCCGCAGCGCCGCCTGGCCGGCCGCGTTCTCCATCAGGATGTGATGGAAGTACTGGGCGGCCAGCTGGTTGAGGCGCGCGATGGAACGCCGCAGTTCGCGGCGACGACCGCCGGCCGGGCTGTCCTCCAGCTCGACTCCCGTCTTCTCGGCCAGGATTCGCCGCGCACCCAAAAAGTCGACGTGCTCGATTTCCTGGATGAAGGTGAAGTGGTCGCCGCCCTTCTGGCAGCCGTAGCAATGCCACAGCTGCTTCTCCGGACTGACATAGAAGGAGGGGGTCTTCTCCTGGTGGAAGGGGCACAGTCCCTTGAGGTCGCGGCCCGCCTTCTGTAGTCGCAAGTGCTCCGAGATCAGGTCCACCAGGTCCAGGCGGTCCTTGATCTCCTGGACGGCGTCCTGCTTCACGGCGGCCATCCGGACAGCTTAGCTAAGCGCGTATGTCACCCTCCCCCGTGCGGGGAGGGCAGGGAGGGGGTCTC
>DASPZT010000175.1:0-3106 GCA_035636135.1 Candidatus Limnocylindria bacterium
CCCTCGCCTAGCGGCGCGACTCGGTCTGCGGGCTCGCCATGTACGCCTTCAACGGCTCGCCCTGGAAGGCGACGTAGTTGACGTCAATCCATTCCGGCGGGCCTTCGAAGAACTTGATCATCTGGTTGTAATTGTCGTTGGTTTTCGGAGCATTCGCATTCTTGACGTAACTATCCTTGTCCTTAAACCGGATGATCGAGACGACCCGGTTCGGGTCCTTGTCCTCAAAGGCGACCTCCATGGAGACGAATCCCGTCGCCGGCGGCTGGGTCAGCTGGCTTTCCTGCTCCTGGCCCCACCGCTGATAGGCTTCCTTCTGGCCCGGCTTGAGCTTCGCGCGCATGATGGTTCCGTACATCCTGAACTCCTCCTTACTACACCGACTTGCCTGCTAAGCCATGGTAGCCTGGCTCCGCCTCCGGCAACACCTGCAACAAGGGGACGGAGAGGGATAGCCTGCCGGCAAGGGGGCCCCCAAGATCAGGAAAGGGGGTAGCGGCCTAAAACCGCAAGGGGACGGATACAACGGCGTCCACTAGAATCGTAAGGCTATCTGTGCAGTCTGAGCTCAGCCGAACTGAAGTTTCGTGGATGATCGGCGGCCCCCAGGGCGGCGGGATCAATTCCTCGGCAGAGCTATACGCCAAGGCCCTGCTTCGGGGTGGGCTCTCGGTGTTTGCCAACATCGAGCTCCACTCGAACATCATGGGCAAGCACAGCTACTACCGGGTGACCGCGGCGCCGGTGCCCATTCGCTCCCACGTCGACCCGGTCCATATGCTGGTGGCGCTCGACGAAGAGACCCTGTTCGGGGACGCGGGGGAGCGGAAGCACTATCCCAGCCACCAGGGCCACGTCCACCGGATCGCCCCCGGCGGCGGTGTCGTCTATGACGCCGACCTGAAGATCCCCGCGGAGAGGTTCGAGCGGACCGACATCCACCTCCACCCGGTGCCCTACATGGAGGTGCTGGAGCAGGCGCTCATGGGGATCGGGAAGGGCGGGCAGGGCCGCAAGTACGTCGTCATGCGCAACATCGTGGCTCTGGGAGCCTCGATCGGGCTCATCGGATACGACGAGGAGCTGGTGATCGAGGTGATCCGGGAGAGCTTCAAGGGGCGCAAGGCGGAGGCCGCGGAAATGAACGCCGCGGCGTTGACGGCGGCGGCTGCGTACGCCCGCGCGCACTTCCCGGGCCGACTGGAGCGGCAGCTGCGCCCCCTGCCAGTCGAGCAGCGTGCCAAGCGGCTGCTGATCAAAGGCGTCCAGGCCGTGGGCATCGCGAAGATCAAAGCCGGGCTGGGCCTGCAGACCTACTATCCGATCAGCCCCGCCACCGATGAGTCGGTGTACCTGGAGAGCAAGGCCCCCAATTTCCAGATGACGGTGGTCCAGTGCGAAGACGAGATCGCCAGCGTCAACATGGCGGTGGGTGCGGCGCACATGGGCGTCCGAGCGGCCACCTCCACGGCTGGTCCCGGCTTCTCGCTGATGCCGGAAGGCCTGGGGTTCGCGTCGATCACGGAGGCGCCGGGTCCGGTCGTCTTCCTCTGGCAGCGGGGCGGGCCGAGCACCGGGCTGCCCACTCGCTCGGAGCAGGCTGACCTGCAGTTCGCCCTGCACCCGGGGCATGGGGACTTCCCCCACATCGTGATCGCCTCGGGCGACATCGACGAGGCATTTGCCGACAGCTTCGAAAGCTTCAACTGGGCCGACCGGTACCAGGTGCCGGTGGTGGTCCTGCTGGACAAGTTCTTGGCCTCCTCGTTGTGGACGATCCCCCCCATCGACATGAGCAAGCTGGTGATCGATCGGGGAGCCCTTTATCAGCCCACCAGCCCGGACACGAACGGCTACCGCCGCCATGCGCTAACCGCCACCGGGATCAGCCCGCGGGCCCTGCCCGGGACGCCGGGTGGGATCTTCTCCACTACCAGCGACGAGCATGACCCGCAGGGGCACATCACGGAGGGCGTCGAGAACCGGATCGCGATGATGCGCAAGCGCATGGGCAAGCTGGACGTCATCGCCCGCGAGATCCCCGAATCCTTCAAGTTCAAGCTGGCCGGACCCAAAGATGCCGACCTGACCCTGATCAGCTGGGGCTCGACCAAGGGCGCCATCCTGGACGCCTTGCCGGCCCTGGACGGACGAAAGGTGAATTTCCTCCACATGCGCCTCATGAAGCCCTTCCCGGCGGCGGAGATTGGGAAGATCCTCTCTGCCGCGAAGACCACGGTGCTGATCGAGCCCAACTACACCGGGCAGCTGGGAGCGCTGATCCGGGAGCAAACCGGCATCCAGGCCGACCATCGCGTCCTGAAGTACGACGGCCGGCCGTTCTCCCGCAATGAGGTCGTCGAGGGCGTCGAAGCGGTGCTGGCAAAAAATGCCAAGGAGTGGATGGTCTCCCATGCCTGACGCGGTCGCGGACGCGCCCCGCAAGTTCACCTTGCAGGACTACAAGACGGACGTCCATGTCGACTGGTGTCCTGGCTGCGGCGACTTCGGCATTCTGAGCTCGATCCAGCAGGCGCTGCTGCAGCTGCAGATCCCGCCCTACAAGATCGCCATGATCTCCGGGATCGGCTGCTCGGGTAAGACACCGCACTACATCGACACCTACGGCCTGCATACGCTGCACGGGCGGGCCTTGCCGGTGGCCACCGGGGTCAAGCTGGCCAACCACGAGCTGACGGTGGTGGCGGTGGGCGGCGACGGAGACGGCTATGGCATCGGCGCGGGCTACTTCCTCAACACCGGCCGCCGCAACCTCGACTTCACCTACATCGTGTTCAACAACGGTGTGTACGGCCTGACCAAAGGGCAGGCGTCACCCACGCTGCGCAAGGGGCTCAAGACGAAGTCCATGCCGGAGCCGTCGATCCAGGAGGGGATCAATCCGATCGCCGTCGCGCTGGGCGCCGGGTACACCTGGATCGGCCGGGGGTACGCGCTGGACGTCAAGACCCTGGTGCCGTTGATCACCCAGGCGATCCGGCACAAGGGGACGGCCTTCCTCGACGTGTACCAGACCTGCCCCGTGTACAACGACATTCGGACCAAGGAATGGTACGCGGGTGAGGACATCGGCCGGCCGCGGCTG
>DASPZT010000176.1:0-4978 GCA_035636135.1 Candidatus Limnocylindria bacterium
GCCGTAGCCGAGCTCTTTCGCCCGACCGAGGATGCGGCGCGTCTCGGCGGCGGTAAATGCCGGCGGATCGCACCAGGCGTCGCAGAAGCGTGCCCGGCCCTTGAACGCCGGGAGCATCTGATCGACGATCGCGGCCACGTATTGCTCGCGCCTCACCCCGGCGGGAACCACGTGGGCCCCCAGAAAAGTGGGGATCACCCGCATCGGGGTCACGTTCGGAAGCTTCGCCAGGACGGTCAGCAGTTTGTCTTCCTGCTCGAGGTCGAGTCCATATCCGGTCTTGGCTTCGATGGTCGTGGTCCCATGGGCCAGGAACTGGTTGGCGTGCTTGCGGGCGTTGGTCAGTAGCGTCTCGGGGTCGGCCTCGCGGGTGAGACTGACTGTGAGAGGAATGCCCCCTCCCCTACCCCTCCCCGGTGGGGAGGGGACGACCGGGTCCCTCCCCGCAGGGGGGACGGAGGGATTTGGGATGGAGAGGCGCTCGAAGAAGTCGGCGGCCCGCGAGCCGGCGAAGACCGGATGCGTGTGCGGATCGACCAGGCCGGGGAGGACGCATCGGCCCCCGGCATCGATCAGGTCGCCCTCCAGCTTGACCGCTGCCTCGAGGTCGCCATCGCGGCCCACCCAGACCACCCGCCCGTCGCGCGCCGCGACGGCAGCGTCCCGGATCCTCCCCAGGGCATCGCCGTCGCGCGCCACCATGGTGCAGAGCAACCCCGCGTGTCGGAGAACGAGATCGGCCTGGATCACTCCGCTCGATCGATGTGGTGCGCGCGGGCGAACTCGACGGCGGTCTCGTACCCGGCGTCGGCGTGGCGGATCACGCCCATCCCGGGATCGGTGGTGAGCACCCGCTGCAGGCGCTCGTCCATGGCGTCGGTCCCATCCGCTACCACCACCATCCCGGCGTGAATGGAGTTCCCCATCCCGACTCCGCCCCCATGATGGACCGAGACCCAGCTGGCGCCGGCGGCGGTGTTCACCAGCGCGTTCAGGATCGGCCAGTCGGCGACCGCATCGCTGCCGTCGCGCATGCCCTCCGTCTCTCGATACGGGGACGCGACCGAGCCGGCGTCGAGGTGGTCCCGGCCGATGACGATGGGGGCCTTCAGCTCGCCGCTCTTGACCATCCGGTTGAAGCGCCGCCCGGCCCGCTCCCGCTCGCCGTAGCCAAGCCAGCAGATGCGCGCCGGCAGGCCCTGGAACTGCACCCGGTCGCGGGCCAGCGTCAGCCAGCGCCGAAGGGGTTCGTTGTCCGGGAACTCGTCGAGCACTGCCTGGTCCGTTTTGTAGATATCCGCCGCCTCTCCGGAGAGCGCCACCCAGCGGAAGGGGCCCTTGCCCTCGCAGAACAGTGGGCGAATGTACGCCACCACGAATCCGGGAATCTCGAAGGCATCCATCACCCCGGCCGCCAGGGCCTGGCCGCGCAGGTTGTTCCCGTAGTCGAAGACCTCGGCGCCCTGCCGCTGAAAGCCGCGCATAGCCGTGACATGGGCAGCGACCGAGTGCTTCACCATCTGGAGGTATTCCTCGGGATCCCTGGCCCGGATGTCGGCGGCTTCATCCACCGACAGCGGCGCGGGGATGTAGCCGCGCAGCGGATCGTGGGCCGAGGTTTGATCGGTGACCACGTCGGGATGAAACCCGGCGGCCAGCAGCGCCGGGTACACCTCGGCGGCATTGCCCTGGACGCCGATGGAGGCCGCCTCTCCTGCCGAGCGGGCCTCGTCCGCCCAGCGCAGCGCCTCCTCGAGATTGCGGGTGGCGCGATCCAGGTACCTGGTCTTCACCCGCCGGTCGATGCGCGCCGGGTCAACCTCGATGCAGAGCGCGACGCCCCCGTTCATGGTGACCGCCAGCGGCTGCGCGCCACCCATGCCGCCCAGACCGCTGGTCAGGACGACCCGCCCCTTCAGGCTCCCACCGAACCGCTTGGCGGCCACGGCGTTGAAGGTCTCGTAGGTCCCCTGAAGGATGCCCTGGGTGCCGATGTAGATCCAGCTGCCAGCGGTCATCTGCCCGTACATCATCAAGCCCAACCGCTCCAGCTCCCAGAAGTGCTCCCAGGTAGCCCAGTGGGGCACCAGCAGGCTGTTGGCGATCAGGACCCGAGGCGCGTATTCGTGCGTCCGGAAGATGCCCACCGGCTTCCCCGATTGGACCAGCAGCGTCTCGTCATCCTTCAGCCGCTTCAGCGCGGCCACGATGCGATGGAAGGACGGCCAGTCGCGAGCGGCCTTGCCGGTGCCGCCGTAGACGACCAGGTCCTGCGGCCGTTCCGCCACCTCGGGGTCGAGGTTGTTGCAGAGCATCCGGTAGGCGGCCTCCTGGGCCCACCCCCGGCAGGTCAGCCGGGTGCCCCGCGGTGCCCGAATCGTGGGCGCGTCGCTCATCGAGAAGACGCGAGCGCGTCGACCACCCGCGCCAGCGCGCCGGAGTGGACCAGCTCGGTGGCGGCCCGGATCTCGGGCTCGAGGACCCGATCGTGCTCCAGCGTGGGGACTCGGTCACGGATGACATCGTGCGCCGCGTTGGTGGCCGGCGCCGGGGTGAGCGGCGCCAGCAGGTCGATCCCCTGGGCCGCCGCCAGCGCCTCCAGGGCCAGGATGGTCTCCACGTTGGCCAGGATCTGGCGCGCTTTCAGGGCGGCCGTCCAGCCCATGCTGTTGTCGTCTTCCTGGTCGGCCGAGGTGGACAGGGAGTGGATGCTCGCGGGAGTAGCGAGCACCTGGTTCTCGCTGACCAGGGCCACGGCCGCGTACTGCAGCAGCATGTAGCCGCTGTCCAGCCCCGAGTGCCGGGTCAAGAACGGCGGTAGCTCGCTCAGGTGTCCGGTCAGCAGCCGGAACAGGCGGCGCTCGGCGATGCTGCCAATCTCGGCTAGCGCCAGGCCGGCGAAGTCGAGACCCAACGCCAGCGGCTGCCCGTGGAAGTTGCCGCCGGAGAGGACCGACGGGCCGTCCGCGAACACCATGGGGTTGTCGGTGCCGGCGTTCAAGTCGACCTCCACGATCTGCTTCAGGTAGGCGATGGCATCGGCCGAGGCGCCGTGGACCTGGGGCGCGCAGCGGAGCGAGTAGGCGTCCTGGACCCGGTCGCACAGCGCGTGCGATTCCACGATGCCACTCCCCTCGGTGAGCTGCCAGACGCGGGCGGCCGACGCCACCTGGCCTGGGTGCGGGCGCGCGGCGTGAATGCGCGCGTCAAACGGGGTGCGCGAGGCGCGCAGCGCCTCCACGCTCATGGCCAGCACCACATCGGCCGTCTTCAGCACCCGCTCCGCGTCGGCCACCAGCAAGGCCGCGGCGCCTGCCATGAAGTGGGTGCCATTGAGGATGGCGAGCCCATCCTTGGCGTCCAGGTCCACCGGCTGCAGGCCGGCCGCCCGCAGCGCCTCGCCGCCCGGTTGCACATCGCCGTCGCGCACCACCTCACCTTCGCCGATCAGCACCAGCCCCATGTGGGCGGAGGGGGCCAGGTCGCCACTGGCGCCCAGCGATCCCCTCTCCGGGATGCGCGGGCAGATGTCGGCGTTCAGGAGATCGATCAGCGCGCGGGCGATCTGGGGCCGGACCCCCGATGACCCCTGGGCAAACTGGTTGACGCGGGCGACCATCGCGGCTCGCACCACGTCCTCGGGGAGGGCCGGTCCGACCCCGACGGCATGACTCATCAGCAGATTCCGCTGCAGCTGCTTGACGTGCTCCGGGGGGATCCGGGTGGTGCGCAGGTCGCCCACCCCGGTGGTCAGCCCGTATACCACCTGGCCGGTGGCGACCAGGCCGTCGACCACCTTCCGGATCCGCTGCAGGCGGGCCTCGGCGGTGGGGTCGAGCTCGACCCGCGTGCGGTTGCGGGCCACGCCTACCACGTCGCGGCAGGAAAGCGTGGCACCGTCCAGGCGCAGGCTCACGGCGTTAACTTTACAAGTCGTCGGCTCGGCGATAGAATGTCGCCCAATTGGTCGGCCCGCGCGCTGATCCTCACTCCAGCCGGAGCATGGCTCTTACAACAGTTCGTTTCTTCACCACGCTCGCGGCGCTCGGCGTGGCGCTGACGGCCTGTTCCCTGCCGTCGAGTATGCCTGCCCTGCCCTCGGGCACGGCCGAGCCCCAGGCCACCGCCTCGGCCAACGTGATCCGGGTGCCCACCACGCTCATCCATCCCGGGGCGATCACGTTCCTGTCCTCCACCGACTACCCGCCCCAGGAATCGATCGAAAACGGCAAGCCGGTCGGCTTCGACATCGACGTGGCCCAGGCGCTCGCGACCAAGATCGGGCTATCGGCGCAGATCAAGTCGACGCCGTTTGAAGTCTTGATCCCGTCCCTGCTGGCCAAGCAGGGCGACGCCATCATCTCAGCCATGGCCGTGACGCCCGAACGGCAGAAGCGGGTGGCCTTTGTGGGCTACTTCCAGGCGGGCGAGGCCATCGTGGTGCGCAGAGGCAATCCGGCTAACATCCAGGGCCTTCGGGACCTGTGCGGCAAACGGGCCGCGGCGGAGGTGGCCACCACCGAGGCCCTGACCCTGACCGGGGCCAACGGTGACGTGTGCAAGGGGATGCCCATCAACATCCAGTTGACGACCACGGACACCGAAGCGCTCAAGCTGGTGCAGGCGGGCACCGCGGACGCCGCCATCGACGCCTCACCGGTGGCCGCCTACTTCGTCCAGCAGATGCCCAACGTGTACGACGTGGCCGGCCCGCCGATCCAGACCACTCGCCAGGGGATCGCGGTCAGCCCCAGCAACGCCGAGTTGCTCAAGGCACTGGAGCAGGCGATGACCGAGATCATGCTGGATGGCACATATCGCCGGCTGCTGATCAAATGGAACCTGCTGGACGGCGAGATCCCAGCATCCCAGGTGATCTTCTCGCCCAGCCCTGCGCCCTAGCTCTGCTTTCTTGTCCCCTCCCCAAGATCGTCCCCTCCCTCCAGGGAGGGGTAGGGGAGGGTGCCGCGGATTTGCC
>DASPZT010000177.1:0-3147 GCA_035636135.1 Candidatus Limnocylindria bacterium
CCGGGAGAAGCCCTGGGCTTCGGCCACCACCGTGCTGCTCCAGCCGGCTTGCCGCCGGGCAATGATCAGCTGTCGACCGTCGAGGTTGAGGCGGGGTTTACGATGCACCATGAGAGCCCTCCAGTGGTTTGGATGTGAAGCACCCAAACCTTCCTAGAGGGCTCTCTTTCTGTCAACAAGGTCTGTGGGAACTACAGCAAGCGGGGGAGGCAGAAGCATGCGAGGAGGCACCTGTGGGACTTTTCGGTCAGGAAACTCAACGCCTGTTCATCGCCCGGCCGGACAGCGCCAAGGGTCAACTCGTGTACAAGTGGCCAGACACCAACATCCGCAAGCTGACCCAGCTCACGGTCGAGCAGGACGAGCTGGCGGTCTTCTTCCGGGACGGCAAGGTCCAGGGCACGATTCAGCCCGGTCGCTGCACCCTCGACTCCTCGGAGATTCCCTTCCTCGGGATCCTGGTGGACGCGTCCACAGGAGGCAACTTCTTCAAGACCGAGCTTTACTTCATCACCACCCGTGAGTTCCCCAGCCTGCCCTTCGGCGGGGCGGTCGACAACGTCGTGGACCCGCAAACCAGCCTGGGGGTCGGGTTGCGCGTGTTCGGCGACTACTCGTTGAAGGCGATTGAACCCCAGTCGCTGATCGTGAACCTGGTGGGCACCCAGCAGCTCCAGACCAACGACCAGGTCACGAACTGGATGCGCGACCAGGTGCTGAAAGTCCTCCGGACGGATGTGGTGGCGCACATCACCCAGAGTGGGTGGCCGCTGCTGGGCATCGCCGGGCACACCGACGAGATCGAGCAGGACACCATCAGTAAGGTGCAGGCGTTCGTGGCTCCGTACGGGGTGCAGATCACCCGGCTCGGAAATTTCACGATCTCCATCAAGCCGGAAGACGAAGACCGCCTGAAGACCTACCTGAAGGACGCCCAGTACACGAAGCTGGCCGGAGGATTCACGGCATACGGCGCCGGCGAGGCCATGATCGGAGCCGGGCAAGGCCTGGCCAAGGGCCCCGGCCAGGGCGGGGGCCTCAACCCGGCCTTCCTGGGTGTCGGCCTTGGGATGGGTTGGTCAACCAGCAAGCCAACCAGGCCATCCAGCAGCCGGCGCCGGCACCAGCGCCGGCCCCAGCCGCGCTGGTCGAGGTGCGCTGCCTGAAATGCAATGCCCTCAATCCGGAGACAGCCAAGTCCTGCGCCAACTGCGGCGGCCCCCTGACCATGGCAGCCGGTGCCAGTGGATCGTGAGGCGGCGC
Source organism: Candidatus Limnocylindria bacterium (assembly GCA_035636135.1). Classification (GTDB taxonomy): domain Bacteria; phylum Chloroflexota; class Dormibacteria; order CF-121; family CF-121; genus CF-121. The sequence continues at coordinate 1,264 of DASPZT010000177.1, forward strand.
TCGAACAGCAAATCGCGGGCCAGGCGGTCGCTCAGCGCCTGGCCGCGCTGACCGCGCACGACCAGGGCTTTGACCGGCAAGAATTCCTGGAGCGCGTCCAGGGGATCGTGGTCGCCATGGCGGCAGCCTGCCGCAAGGGGAGCCTGGATGCCCTTCAGTCGGACATCTTCGAGGGGCGTTTCGCAGCCTGGAAGGCGGGGTTCATGGACACCGACTATGGCCGCGAGCTCGCCGGCGAAAACCTGACGGTCCATGGCATGGCGATAGCCGGCGTGGGGCTGGGCCTCAACCTGAACGCCATCATCAACCAGGCCGATCCGGATAACGCTACGTACGACGCCATCACGGTCCGGGTGGACGCCGCCTCGGATGCCGAGCAGCCCTTCACCGAATACTGGATCTTCATCCGACGGGTCGGCGATGGCGCCAGCGGCGCCGCGCCGCAAACGGGTCAGTGTCCAAACTGCGGGGCGCCGCTGTCGTTGAATCCCATGGGCGCGTGCGTCTACTGTGGGGCCGCGCTCGCGGTCCACGCCGATTCGACCTGGACCCTGGCCGAGATCACCAACATCCAGCTCCCGCTGGGCTGAGGCGCCGAGACCCCCTCCCTACCCTCCCCGCAAGGGGGAGGGAGATTTCCGTGTTGGCTGCGGCGCCGAGACCCGATCCCCCACCTCCCCGCAAGCTAGGGGAGGGAGATTTTTCGAGTGGGTTAGCGGACGAGCAGGAAGCTGAGCGCGATCGCTATGAACGCCAGGCCCGGGCCGATGGCGGCCAGCTCGGTACCCCACCCCCGGTTCTGCGCCATGGCGCGGTTCTCCTGCATGAACGCCTTGAACTCGGCCGCATTGAGCATGGCACCGTAGGGGCGGACGCCACCGGTCCGGATCCAGGACGAGGGCAGCAGGAGGATCGCCGCCTCCACCCCGAAGACGAACAGCAGGATGGAGCGAGCCCGGCTGGCTGGTTGTAGGCCAATCGCGACCAGGGCGCCCACGACGACCAGCGGCAGCAACACGAGCAGGAGGTTGGTGAGCACGAGCGCGCGACCGCTGGGCGCCTGATTGCGGACGCTCATCCGTGCTCCGCTTCCTTCGGTTCCACGTGCACCACCGCGTCACTGACCACGGGGACCTCGAGCTGGATCCGTTCGGCGATGGCATGCCCGATCTCGTGCGCGCGCGCCAGCGGCAGGTTGCCGTCGACGTGGATGCTGACGTCGAGGAGGACGCGGGTACCCGCCTGGCGGGCCCGCAAGGTGTGGTGCCGATCGATGCGTGGCTCGGTGGCCAGGATGCGCTCGATGGCTGCCAGCGTATCCCGATCCGGCATCGCGTCCATCAGCACGGCGGCCGTCTGACGGCCCTGGCGCACGGCCGTCGAGCCGATGATCAGCGCCACGGCGACGCCGGCCAGCGGGTCCGCCACCTGCCAGTGCAGGGTAGCGACCAGCGAAATGCCGATCAGGGTGGCCAGCGATGCCCAGAGATCGGATGAAAAGTGGAGCGCATCGGCTTCCAGCGCGGCGCTGCCTCGATGCCGGGCCGAAACGCGCGCCAGGTATCGGCTGACGGCGATGTCGGCGACCACCGCTCCGATGACGACGACAAAGGAATACCAGGCGACCCGCACCGAGGCCGGTACCACCAGGCGGCGGGCCGCTTCGATGACGATGGCGACGCAGGTGGCCCCCAGCAGAAACATCTGGAAGAGGCTGGACAGGTTCTCGGCCCGTGCATGCCCCCAGGCGTGATCCTCATCAGCGGGCTTCTCCGCGGCCCGAATCCCCAGGAAAGCGAAGATGCTGGCCGAAAGGTCCAGGAACGAGTGGGCGGCGTCGGCCAGGATGGCGACGCTTCCGGTGAGGAGCCCCACCGTGAGCTT
>DASPZT010000178.1:0-9711 GCA_035636135.1 Candidatus Limnocylindria bacterium
AGGCGCTCACCAACGTCCACAAGCACGCCCGGGCCAAGACCGCCGAGGTGACGATGAACCTGCAGCCGGGGCGGGTCACGGTAGTAGTCAAGGATGACGGCCAGGGCTTCGACGTGGCCAGGACGGAGGCCAACCTGCACAAGAATAAGAACCTGGGTCTGCTCAGCATGCGGGAGCGGGCCGAGCTGGAGAAGGGGACGCTGGAGATCCGGAGCCAGCCCGGGCGAGGGACGGAAGTCAAGGTCGAAATCCGGGTCGACAAGAAGTCCTAGTCAGTCGATCGGCTGGCCGGCAGGTGTTACCAGGTTGTGACAACTCCCGTGCGATTCCTCTGCGGGGACTGCGTTGCTACGGGTGTCGATCGATGCGACACTGACGCTGCGACGCGATCCCTAGTAAGGAGGTGAATCGCAAAATGCTGACCAGCCTTTATCTTCGTCTGCGCGAGCTGCTCAACCGTGAGGAAGGGCAGGGCATGGTAGAGTACGCCCTTATCCTCGTCTTGATCGCTGTGGTTGTTATCGTGGTCCTTATCGTCCTCGGCAACCAGGTCAAGAACGTCTTCTGCAACATCTCGGGCGGCCTGGGCCAGTAAGCCTCGGCTCATAACGAGCACACAAGAGGGCTTCCACGCGGAAGCCCTCTTCGTTTTCCCGCAAGGAAGCTTCGGGATTTGTGGATACAGCATGCGACGGGAGTGCGTGCCGCCGGGTGCGGCGGCGCCCAGTATTCAGGAGGTGAGTTGATTGGCGACCGAGGTGAAGCCGAAGAGCAACCGGCTCCTCATGCTTTTCGGTGTTCTCTGCGCCCTCGGGGCTTTCGGGTTGGCACTGATGCTCGGAAAGACCAGTGGGGGTTCGATTGGTGGAGGAGGCGGCCCGAAAAACATCCCGGTGGTGGTCGCTACCCGAGACATCCCGCCCGCGACCCAGCTGACGACCGACATGGTGACCATCCAGTACTACAGCTCGGACCAGCAGCCCCCCTTTGCCTTCAAGTCAAAGGACCTGGTGGTCGGGAAGTACTCCGCCATCACCATCCACCTGAATGAGCCCCTGTCCGACAACCTGCTGGTCGCCTCCGCGGATAAGGTGACCGTGACCAAGCAGCCCTACCTTGACATTCCGACCGGGCAGGTCGGCATGCAGATCCCCACCGGGGAGCTGGTCGGCGCTGGCGGTTACATCCAGCCCGAAGACCGAATCGATGTCATTGTGACGCTGGGGGCGACGACCAAGACGGCCTTCCACAACTTGCGGGTCCTGCGCGTCGGACCGGCCGGCGGCCAGAACACGCGGGGCATCAGCAGCAGCTTGACCGTCGTGGTCACCCTGCAGCAGGCGGAAGACCTGAAGTTCCTGATCGACAACACCAACTACCGGTACGTGCTCAAGTCGGTCAAGGACTACGATCAGCCGGACCCGGATACCCTGGGAACGGACATCAATACCTTCAAGGCCACGTACCACCTCCACTAAACCCTGAGGAGACCGGACATTGACCACCTGCTGCGGAGCAGGGAGCGATGGCGGGAAGAGGGACCGGGTCCCTCTTCCCGTTGACAGATTCCCCGCGAAGTCAGAAGATTTCGCGGGGATTGCTTATGTGGGAAATCACCGAATGGGGCTGGCATCGATGAATCCGGGCATGCGGGTGCAGGGATGAGCGACGGGCTGATCAAGGTCCTGATCGTCGACGACATCCCGAGCACGCTCGACAACCTGCAGAAACTGCTCTCGTTCGAGCCCGACATTCAGGTCGTCGGCACGGCCACCAACGGCAAGGAAGCCATCGACCTGTCCAAGAAGTCCGCCCCGGACATCGTCCTGATGGACGTCAACATGCCCATCATGGATGGCATCCAGGCGACTGAGATCCTGGCCCAGGAGATTCCCAACTCGCCGGTCATCATCATGTCCGTCCAGGGAGAGCGCGACTACCTGCGGCGGGCGATGCAGTCGGGGGCCCGGGAGTTCCTGATCAAGCCGTTCTCCGGCGACGAGCTGATCGCCAGCATCCGGCGGGTGTACCAGCTCGAGCAAAAGAAGGAATCGTTCATGGCCAAGGCCCCGGCCGCCACCGCGGCGGGCGGCGCCGCCCCGGCCGTGGCCGCCCGTCCGCGCCCAGACCAGAGCCAGGTCATCTTCTTCTATTCGGGCAAGGGTGGGGTGGGCAAGTCCTTGATCGCCGCCAACCTGGCGGTGTCGATGGCCAAAGAGACCAAGGCCCGGGTGGCTCTGGTCGACCTGGATCTCCAATTTGGCGACATCGGGGTGCTCCTGAACCTGGACCACTCGCAGGGGATCACCGACCTGGTCGAAAACATCGAGCACATGGACCCGGATTTCATTCGCGAAGTCATGGTGGAGGGGCCCTTCGGGGTCAAAGTCCTGCTCTCGCCCATCAGCCCCGAGCTGGCGGACCTGGTCACCGTCGACCATATCCGGAAGATCTTTGCCGAGATGCGGAAGATCTTCGACTTCATCATCGTCGACTCCGGGACCCACCTGGGGGAAATCAACCTGGAAGTGCTCGACCACGCCGACCGAATCGTGGTGGTGACGTCGCTTAGCATCCCGGCCATTAAGGACACCAAGCTGGCCCTCAAGATCTTCGACTCCTTGTCCGTCTCTCCCGACCGGGTCATCCTGCTGCTAAACAAGTCCGACGCGCACTCGGAGTTCAACAAGGAAAGTGTGGAAGCCAACCTGCGCTTCCCGATCACGGCCCAGATCCCCAACGATGCCAAGCTGGTGATCAACTCCATCAACCGGGGCAACCCGTTTGTGACCACCCACCCGGAGTCGGAAATCAGCCAGCGGATCCGGGAGCTGGTCGGCAAGATGCTGCCCACCGCCCCGGTCAAAGAAGTCGAGGTCATCGACAAAAAGCAAAAGAAGGGCCTCTTCGCCCGGCGATAGGCCTATGCACCCCACTTTCCGCATCCCCGCACGCTCTCCAAGGTCACGCTCCGTCCAGTGGTCGACCACAGGGCGTAGTATTGGCCAGGGCCGGGTCTAGCCATGTCCCTCCTGGATCGCGTTCAGAAACAGCAGGGGCCCGACCCCAGCGTGCCGGAAGGGGCCTACGTGCCCCAGGCCGGCCAGCCCGCGGCCCGGCCCCCGCAGGGCCGGATGAATACGGCGTCGGCTCGGCCTCGGACTCCTTTCGAGCAGACCACGGAGCGGGTCAAGGTGCGACTACAGGCCCGCCTGATCGAGGAGATCGACCAGACCGAGGAGCAGAGCCAGGACGAGACGGCCGCCCGCATCGTGGAGCTGCTCGACGCCGTGGTGGCCGAGCTGGGGCTGACCATGACCAAGCTCGAAAAGCAGAAGCTGCAGGACTCGGTGCTGCACGACTTCCTGGGGCTGGGCCCCATCGAGTCGCTGGTGAATGATCCGGCTGTCACCGAAATCATGGTCAACGGCCCCAACCAGGTGTTCGTCGAACAGAAGGGCAAGCTCACCCTGAGCAGCATCCAGTTCGAAAGCGATTCGCAGCTGCGCCGAGTCATCGACCGGATCGTGTCCACCATTGGCCGGCGGATCGATGAGAGCTCGCCCATGGTGGACGCTCGGCTCAAGGACGGGTCCCGTGTCAATGTCATCATCCCGCCGCTGGCGTTGAACGGCGCCATCCTGACCATCCGGAAGTTCTCCAAAACGCCCTACATGATCAACGACCTGATCAAATTCGGGACGATCACCGAGCCCATGGCGAATTTCTGCCGGGCCGCTGTGCGGTCCCGCCTGAACATCCTGGTCTCCGGGGGGACCGGCTCCGGCAAGACCACCACCCTCAACGTCCTGTCCAGTTTCATCCCGGAGGAAGAGCGGATCGTGACCGTGGAGGACGCGGCCGAGCTCCAGCTGAACCAGGACCACGTTGTAACACTTGAGTCACGACCCGCCAACGTCGAGGGCCGGGGGCGGATCGCAATTCGCGACCTGGTCGTCAACGCCCTTCGTATGCGGCCAGATCGGATCGTGGTCGGCGAGTGTCGCGGGGGCGAGGCCCTGGACATGCTCCAGGCCATGAACACCGGTCATGACGGATCGTTAACGACCATCCACGCCAACTCGCCACATGACAGTTTGAACCGCCTGGAAACGTTGGTGTTAATGGCGGGAGCCGAATTGCCGTCTCGGGCCATCCGAGAGCAGATCAGCTCCGCCATAAACGTCATCGTGCAGCAGAGCCGCCTTCGAGATGGTCAGCGAAAGGTCATCGCCATCAGTGAAGTCATCGGACTGCACGGCGACCAGATCAAAACGCAGGACATTTTTGTGTTCAAGCAAACCGGCGTAGGTGAAGACGGTAGGGTGCAGGGCTACTTCACGCCCACCGGCATCATGCCCAAGTATTTCGACCATATGCAATCGTCCGGCGAGGGCGTGTCCAAGGACCTGTTCAAGCCGGTGCCGGATCCCGCCGGAAAAGGAGGCGCATAGATGACCACCATCTTCATCGGCCTGGCGGCCGCCGTCGGCGTCCTGATCATCTTCATGGGGTTGGCGTCCAACCGGGGTTCCCAGGACCCGGACCTGCACATGGATGCGTACGCCCCCGGGGGCGGGTCAGGCAAAAGCGGCCTGGTGGACGGCATGCTGGAGGGCTTCAACAGGCGCCTGACGCGCAAAGGCGGTCGGACGTCGGGCTTGGCCGACGAGCTCATGCGGGCCGACCTCAAGCTGCGCGTGTCGGAGTACGTGATCCTGGTCATCGGCCTCATCGTCCTGCTCGTCCTGGTCATCTACCTGCGCTTCCACAACGTGTTCCTGGCCGTGTTCGGGATCCCGGTCGGGTACTTCGTCCCCGGTTTTTATCTGAAGTTTCGCCAGCGGCGGCGGTTGAAGGCGTTCAACAACCAGCTGGGCGACACGATCGTCCTCCTCTCGAACGCGCTCAAGGCCGGTTACTCCTTCGCCCAGGCGATGGCGACCATCGCCAAGAGCTCCTCGCCACCCATGTCCGACGAGTTCGGCCGCGCCGTTCGCGAGATGAACCTGGGCGTGGCGGTGGATGACGCCCTGCAGCACATGGTCAAGCGCATCGAGAGCGAAGACTTCGACCTGATGGTCACCGCCGTCCAGATCCACCGGGTGGTCGGCGGCAACCTGGCCGAAATCCTGGACACCATCGCCTTCACCATCCGCGAACGGATCCGGATCCAGGGCGAGATCCGCACCCTCACCGCCCAGGCCCGCGCATCGGGCTACATCATCACCGGCCTGCCCTTCGCGCTGGCGCTCGTCCTGACCTTCATCAGCCCGAGCTATATCACGCCCCTCTTCCATGAGTGGCTGGGCTATGTCCTGATCGGCATCGGTCTCATCTCGATCGCGATCGGCTACGGCATCATCAGCAAGATCACAAACATCGAGGTATAGGTGCAGCCTTGAATATTTTCCAAGTCATCTTCGGGATCGTGGCGTTTGGCGGAGTCCTGATCTTCTTCCAGGCTGTCACGGCCAAGCCCCGCGCCGACCTGATTGCCGAGCGGCTGTCGCAGTATCGGGATCACAACCTGACCCTCGATGAGATCGAGCTGTCGCTGCCGTTCAGCGAACGGTTCATCAAGCCCGCCCTGGAGCGCCTCGGTTCCCTGCTCACCTCCCGGATGGCCAAGAACCGGCAGGTCGTGATGCAGAACAAGCTGAACCTGGCCGGCCGTCCGTACGGTCTCAGTGTCAACGCCTTCGAAGTGCTGAAGGTGATTGCCCTGCTGGTCTTCGGGACCCTGGGGCTCTGGTTCACGCTGGTCCTGGGGATCAAGCTGCCGATCCAGGCCGCACTGGTCGTGGCGGCGGGAGCCCTGGGCCGCTATCTGCCCGATGTCTGGCTCAACGGCAAGATGAAGGGCCGCCAGAAAGAGCTGCGGCTGGCGCTCCCCAACGCGCTGGACCTGCTCACCATCTCGGTGGAGGCCGGGCTGGGCTTCGACGCCGCCATCGGCCGCCTGATCGAGAAGTTCCACAACTCGCTCACCGATGAGTTCGCCCAGGTACTCAACGAGATCCGGCTGGGCCGGCCGCGCCTGGAGGCACTGGACGAGATGGGGCGCCGTTCGGGCGTGGAGGAGCTGCACACCTTCACCCAGGCGCTCATCCAGTCCGAGCAGCTCGGTGTGGGCATCGCCAAGGTGCTCCGCATCCAGTCCGAGGAGATGCGGCGCCGCCGCCGGCAGCGGGCAGAGGAGCAGGCGGCCCAGGCGCCCCTGAAGATGCTCTTCCCGATGATCGGGTGTATCTTCCCAACCCTGTTCATCGTCCTGATGGGCCCGGCCGTCATCATCATCATCCATACCTTCCAGCACAAATAAGCTTTCTTCCGGCGCGTCCCGTGCGGTATGATTCAAGGGAGAGGTTTTGCGCCTAACTAAAACCGACGGGACCGTCGTCGCCCAGCCGCTGGAAGAGGCCACCAACCTGTATACGCAGGGGATGGGGCTGATGTTCCGGCGGACCATCCCGGCCGGCGGGGGCTTGCTGATCTATCGCTGCAATGGGATCCACATGATGTTCATGCGCTTTGCCATCGATGCGGTGTTCCTGGACAAGTCCAATACGGTGGTCAAGGTCTATCACCGGCTGCTTCCCTGGATTGGGCTCATCCCGTTCGTGTGGAAAGCGGACCGGGTGGCCGAGCTCCCCGCCGGGACCGCCAGGCGGCTGCACCTGGAGCGGGGGGATCGCCTGGCGCTCTCGGCCTGAGCGCCGCGCTGCTCGACCTGCTGTTTCCCCCGCGATGCGCGGGCTGCCGAGCGCCCGGGTCAGGCTGGTGCCCGGCGTGTGCCGCCAGCCTGCGCCCGGTCCCGATCGAGTGGTTGGACGGATCGCCATTGATCGCCGCCGCACGGCTGGAGGGCGCCTGGCAGCGCGCTATCCACACCTATAAGTATCGCGGCCGGCCGCAGCTGGCCGCCGCCCTGGCCGGCCACCTGGCGCGCGCCGTGCAGGCGGCCGGCATCGGCCCCGCCGGGCTCACCTTCATTCCGCTGCACCCGGCCCGTCAGCGAGCCCGCGGATTCAACCAGGCGGAACGGCTGGCCCGGTGCCTGGCGCCCCGCCTGGGCCTCCCGCTGCACGCTGGCCTGACCCGCGACCGGGATACGCCGCCCCAGGTGGGACTGGATCAGGCGGAGCGTCAGGGCAACGTGGCCGGCGCCTTCCGCTGGGCCGCCCCGGATCCGCCCCCGCCCGGGCTGGCCCTGGTGGACGACGTCTGCACCACGGGGGCGACCCTCCAGGCGGCCGCCCAGGCGGTCGCCGCCGCCGGTGGGCGGCTCTCCGGCTACCTGGTCCTGGCTGTCGCGCCGGTGCAAACTTTGCCGGGTGGGCTCGTTACATCGGGCAGAGTTCGCCTGCCCGAGACTCCTGTTCAAGGAGAGCACACCTGATGGTCAACGCCTCGGAGGTTTCCCACGACGAGCTGCAGCGCTACTACGACGCGCTGGGCCCCATCCGCGACCTCGTTCTCGACCAGAGTCTGACCGAAGTCATGGTCAACGGACCCGAAAACATCTACGTCGAACGGGCCGGCAAGATCCTGCTCACGGACCGGAAGTTCGACGATGAGAACCACCTGCTTCGGGTCATCGACTTCATCGTCTCCGCGGTCGGCCGGCGGATCGACTTCCGCACCCCGATGGTCGATGCCCGGTTGCTGGACGGCTCCCGTGTGAACGCCGTGATCGCGCCGATTGCCCTCGATGGCCCCATGCTGACCATCCGGAAGTTCTCACGGGACCCGTATCAAGCCGAGGACCTGGTGAACTTTGGCACCATCAGCCCCGAGGCGGTCGGCTTCCTGAAAGCCTGCGTCATGGCCCGCGCCAACCTGCTCATCTCGGGCGGGACCGGTACCGGCAAGACCACCCTGCTCAACGTCTGCTCCTCGTTCATCCCGACGGACGAACGGATCGTGACCATTGAGGATGCGGCCGAGCTCCAGCTCCACCAGGAGCACGTCTGCCGCATGGAATCGCGTCCGCCCGACCTCAACGGGGAGCATCGGGTCGGCATCCGCGACCTGGTCATCAACTCCCTCCGTATGCGCCCCGATCGGATCGTGGTTGGCGAGTGTCGTGCGGGCGAGGCCCTGGACATGTTGCAAGCCATGAACACCGGCCACGATGGATCCCTGACCACCCTCCATGCCAACAGCACTCGCGATGCGCTGTCCCGTCTGGAGACGATGGTGCTGATGGCCGGCATCGACCTCCCCATGCGGGCCATCCGGCAGCAGGTGGCCTCCGCCGTCGACCTGATAGTGCAGCTGTCCCGGATGCGGGACGGCGGTCGCAAGGTCACCAGCATCACCGAGATCACCGGCATGGAAGGCGATACCATCACGATGCAGGAGATCTTCCTCTTCGAGTCGCACGGGGTGGACAAGCAGGGCAACATCAAAGGCGTGTTCCGTCCCACCGGGATCCGGCCTCACATCATGGACAAGCTGTTCGCCGCCGGCGTGCCGATCCCACCGGAGCTGGCGCGGGTCTTCCCCGACCGCCGGGCCGGCGAGGGTGGCCCGGGCGGGAACGAACGCCGCGCGGCATGAGCCGGCGGCCGGTGGGCGCCCTGCTGGCAGTCCTTCGCACCGCCGCGGCCAGCCTGCTGGTGAGCGGGATCATGGTCCTGAGCCAGCAACCCGTTTTTGCCTAGGCGTCGACGAGACGGGGGGATCTGCTCCCCGTCCTTATACTGGTGAGAGTTCGACCAGATCTCACTGCGGGAGGCTGCGCAGATGAAGGTCTTGATTCAGGCCAAGAAGGCGGCCGCCGATCCCCGGATGAGGGCCTACGCCCAGGGCAAGCTGGAGAAGCTCACCCGGCACTTCGACCAGATCATGGAAGCGCGGATGGAACTCGCCACCGAAAAAAACAAGAGCCTGGAAACGATGAAGGTGGCCCGCCTGGTGGTCCACGTCAACGGCACCATCCTGAAGGCGGTCCAGTCGGCGGAGCACGTGAACGAGGCCGTCGACCTGGTGGTGGACAAGATGGACCGCCAGATCCGCCAGCACAAGGAGCGGCTGCGCAGCCGGCGCAAGGGCAAGGCCGAAGAGGCCGAGTCGGCGGTCCCCAGCGAGACGCGGCTGAACGGGGTGGCCAAGATCAAGCGCTTTCGGCTGCAGCCCATGTCGGAGGAGCAGGCCAAGACCGAGATGACCGACCTGGGCCACAGTTTCTTCGTCTTCCTCAACGAAGACAGCCAGGAGGTCAACATCCTCTACCGGCGGCGCAACGGCAGCCTGGGGCTGGTCGAGGCGGCCTTACGCTGACGGCCGCGGTTAGCCCCGGCTACCGCCGGGTATCCTAACTTCGCGTCCTTTTTCCTATGAGCATTCTCACCAAGGTCCTCGGGGACCCGAACGCCAGAGAGGTCAAGCGCCATCTGGCGGTGGCCGCCCAGATCACTGAGCTGGAGCCACTGATCCAGGCGTTGTCCGACGCCCAGCTGGAGGCCAAGACGGCCGAGTTCCGCCAGCGGCTGGAAGCCGGCGAGACGGTCGACGACCTGCTGGTGGAGGCCTTCGCCGTGGTCCGAGAGGCTTCCCGCCGGGCGATCGGGCTGCGCCCATTCGATGTCCAGCTGGTGGGGGGCATGGTGCTGCACCACGGCACCATCGCCGAGATGAAGACCGGCGAGGGCAAGACCCTGGTGGCCGTGCTGCCCCTCTATCTCAACGCGCTGGAGGGTAAGG
>DASPZT010000179.1:0-11945 GCA_035636135.1 Candidatus Limnocylindria bacterium
GGAAGAGCCGTCGCAGCTGGGGGTCCGAGAGGAGCAGAGTCGTGGGCCGCCCGTGCGGGCAGGTGATGGGCTGGGCCGTTTCGGTCAGCTGCCGGAGCAGGGCCCCAGCCGTCGCCTCGGTCAACGGGTCGCCAAAGCGCACCGCGCCGTGGCACGCCAGCAGAGCGGCTGCCTCGCGCTGGCGCACCTCTGGGGAGACGTCGCGGGCGAGCTCATCGAGCAGATGGACCAGGGCCGCCTCAGCGCGGCCGTCCTTGAGCTCCGCCGGCGCGGCCTGCAACCGCAGCGCACGCTCGCCGAAAACCTCGACCTCGAAGCCCAGCTGGACCAACCAGTCGCGCTGCTGCGCCGCGCTGGCGGCCTGTTCGGGAGTGACATCGACTATCCGCGGGAGGAGCAGCGGCTGGGTGGCCGCGGACCCCTGGCGGAGCCGTTCCCAGATGCCGTCGAAGAGGATGCGCTCATGGGCCGCGTGCTGGTCGATGAGCACGACGGCGTGGGGCGCTTGGGCCACCAGGTAGGCGTTGAGCACCTGCCCGACGTAGGTCAGTGGCGGCAAAGTCGAGCGCGCCGCTTCGGGCGGGACCGCCGACGGCGTCCACGCCGGACCGCTAATGACCGTCGTTTCCCGCAGCTGCAAGGCGTCCCCTGCCGCCGCCGCTTCCAGCTGGTACAGCGGGCTCTGCCGCAGGGCTCGAAAGCAGGCCCGCTCGATGGCCGCGAAGGCCCACCGCTCATCCCGGAACCGGATTTCGCGCTTGGTCGGATGGACGTTGATGTCCACCTCGATCGGATCGACGTGCAGGTTGAGCACGGCCAGCGGGTACCGGTCCGGATCCTTGAGGCCCTGGTACGACTGCTCCACGGCAAAAGCCAGGTTCCGGTGATGGATCCGGCGGCGATTGACCAGGATGACGACGTGATCCCGGGTCGATCGGGTCAGGCTCGGCGGACTGAGCAACCCCTGGACCGACCCATCGTCCACCAGCAGCATCGCGGTGGCCGCCTCTGCGCCTACGATGGCCGCGAAGGCCTCCCGCAGGTCGCCGGTCCCCGGCGTACGCAGCACCTGGCGGCGGTCCACCTGGAGGACGAAGACCGTTTCCGGATGGCCGAGGGCCAGCTCGCTGGCCACCCGGACGATCACGGCGGTCTCGGTGGCTGGCTGTTTCAGGAACCGGAACCGAGCCGGCGTGTTGAAGAACAGCTGGCGCACGGACACGCGGGTGCCATCCGGGGTGCCGGCCGCGGCGTCCTCTTCTACGACCCCGCCCCGAACCAGCACTCGACGGCCCTCTCCCCTCCCCCGCACCCGGGTGGCCAGCTCGACCTCGGCCACCGCCGCGATGCTGGCCAGCGCCTCGCCGCGAAATCCCAGGGTGGTGATGGCGCGCAAGTCGTCCAGCGTTTCGATCTTGCTGGTCGCGTGTCGCCGGAAGGCCAGCGCAGCGTCCTCGGGCATGATGCCGCCGCCGTCGTCCACCACTTCGATCAGCCCGCGCCCGGCGTCCTCCACGCGGATGGTGACACGGGTGGCTCCCGCATCCAGGGCGTTCTCGGCCAGCTCTTTGACCACCGCCGCCGGCCGTTCCACCACCTCACCCGCGGCGATGGCGTCCGCTACTGCCGCCGGTAGGACCGCGATCCGGCTCAGGGCGTGCTCAGCGGCCGGCATGTTCTCCTTGCCAGGCGAAGAGCTTCTGCAGCGCCTCGCGTGGCGTCAGGTGCTCGAGGTCGAGCTGCTGCAGTTCCTGGACCAACGGGTGCGGCAGCGGGAGGCTCAGCTGGTCGCTGGGGTGAGGCCGCTCCAGCGGCCGCTGCCCTTCCAGCTCGCGCAGGATGGCGCGCGCGCGCAGCACCACCTGCCGGGGTAGCCCGGCCAGCTGGGCCACATGGATCCCGTAGCTGCGGTCGGCGCCCCCCTCCACCACCTCGTGCAGGAAGGTGACCTGGTCGCCCTCCTCCCGGACCTCCATCCGGAAGTTGCGTAGCCGCGGCAGCCGCTCTACCAGCGCGGTCAGTTCGTGGAAGTGGGTGGCAAACAGCGTCAGGCTGCGCAGCTGGGGCGCCTCGTGCAGGTACTCGAGCAGGGCCTGCGCGATGCTGACGCCGTCGTAGGTGCTGGTGCCCCGCCCCACCTCGTCGAACACCAGCAGGCTATTGGGGGTGGCGTGGGCCAGGATGTGGGCCGTCTCCACCATCTCCACCATAAAGGTGGAGAGGCCGCGCGCCAGCTCGTCGTGGGCGCCCACCCGGGTGAAGATCCGGTCGCACAGCCCGATGCTGGCGCGCGCCGCCGGCACGAAGCTGCCCACCTGGGCGAGCAGCACGATCAGGGCCGCTTGGCGCAGGTAGGTCGACTTGCCCGCCATGTTGGGGCCGCTGAGCAGGACGATCTGGGCGTCGCGCGGATCGAGGCGCAGGTCGTTGGGCACAAAGCGGCCCGGTCCCAGCGCCCGCTCGACCAGCGGATGCCGGCCGCCGACGATGTCGATGCCCGGCTCCAGGCGCAGCGCCGGGCGCACCCATCCCTCGCGCTGCGCGACGTCCGCCAGGGAGGCCAAGGCGTCGAGCTCACCTACGGCCTCGGCGGCCTGCAGCAGACCGAGAGCGGCGCTGGTCACCTGCTGGCAGAGCTGGCGGAACACCGCGTGCTCCCGCGCCACCAGCGCGCTCTTGGCGTTCAGGACCACCGACTCTTTGTCCTTGAGCTCGGGCGTGATGTAGCGTTCGCCGTTGACCAGGGTCTGCTTGCGCACGTACTCGGCGGGCACGGGCAGGCGGTTGGCGTGGGTCACCTCGAGGTAGTAGCCGAACACCTGGTTGAATCCGACCTTCAACGACCGGATGCCGCTACGATCGCGTTCCACGGTTTCCAGGTTGCTGATCCACTCGCGGGCGGCCCGGGAGCCGGCCTGGATGCTGTCCCGCTCGGTGTCGTAACCATCCCGGATCACGCCGCCCTCGCGCAGTGTCGCCGGCGGGTCCGGCACCAGGGCCCGATCGAGCTCCGACCGGATGGCCTCCAGACCCGGCGGGCTGGTCCAGCGCAGGACCGGCCACGCGCGGGTGGCCGCCGCCACCGGACCCAGCGCCTCGATGGTCCTGGCAATCGCTCGCAGGTCGCGCGGGCTGGCGACCCCCTGGCCGGCACGGGTGACCAGCCGCTCCAGGTCGGCGATCGGCCGCAGCGACTGCCGCAATCGGGCCCGGCCGGTGGCATCCCCGACCAGCAGCGCCACCCGATCGAGGCGCGCCTCCAGCGGCGCCAGGGCCCGCTGAGGCCGGTCCAGCCAGCGCCGCAGCGTGCGGCCACCCATGGAGGTCGCGGTTTGGTCCAGGAGAGCGGCCAGGTCTTCCTCCCCGGCCACATCCGGTGTCAATCCCAGAGTGCGCCGGGTGGCGGGATCGAGGTGCATGAAATCGCGTGGATGCTCGGCGCGCAGGCGCACCAGCGCTGGATCCAGGCGCAGGCGCACCCGCTCGGCATGGTGCAGGAGGGCGCCGGCCGCGCCCAACGCTTCCGGCCACTCCTCGATGCCGAAGGCGGCCAGGGTCTCCACCCCCAGCAGCGACCTGAGGCGTTGGCTGGCCCCCCGGGCGTCGAAGTCGGTGGCCGCCACCCAGGTGGTGGCCACCCCCCCAAGGAGCGGCGTCAGCCGTTCGCGGTCCGTCTCCGGCGCGATCACCTCGGCGGGTCGCAACCGCGCCAGCTCATCGCGAAGCGGATCGTCCCCCGGGTCGGTGCGGATGACCGCCAGCTCCCCGGTGGAACAATCGAGCACGGCCACCCCGTTGTGGTGCGGACGGGCCGCCAGGGCGACGGCATAGTTGCCCCGGCCGGGCTCCAGGTAGGCCTCCTCGACCACGGTGCCCGGGGTCAGCACCCGTACCACCTCCCGCCGGACCAGGCCCCGGCGGCCGGGATCGGCCTCCTCCACTTGATCGCAGATGGCGACCGAAAGCCCGGCGCGCAACAGGCGCGCCACGTAGGACTCGTAGGCGTGGTACGGCACCCCCGCCATGGGAAATCGCTGGCCCTTTCCCAGTTCGCGGCTGGTCAGCGTGATGCCGAGGATGGGCGCCGCTCGCTCGGCATCGGGGCCGAAGGTCTCGTAGAAGTCGCCTAACCGGAAGAGGACAATGGCGTCGGCGTGCGCCTGCTTAACGCGCTGGTACTGCTCGAGGACCGGGACCGAGCGCACCCGGAAATACTAGGGGTTTAGGCGACCGGGTGGCCGCGCAACTGCCAGGCCGTGGCGGCCGTGATCCGAACCCGACGCACGGTGCCGACGTCGGCTCCCAGCGGGGCCGCTGCCAGTACCACCTTATTCTGTCGGCTTCGCCCGCTGGCTTCGCCGGCACTGGCTTTCTCGATCAGGACTTCGACCTCCCGGTCGAGCCACCGCTGGTTGGCACGCTCGGCAATCCGCCGCTGGGCTTCCAGCAACACATTGATCCGGCGCTTCTTTTCCTCGGGCAGCACGTCGTCCGCCTGACGGCCGGCCGTGGTCCGCGGCCGGGGCGAGAAGCCCTGGATGTGGACCACGTCGAACTGGACCTCCTCCAGCAAGGACCGGGTGCGCTGGAACTGGTCTTCGGTCTCCCCGGGGTAGCCCACGATGACGTCCGTGGACAGGGATAGATCCGGAATCGCCGCCCGGGCCTGCGCCACCACCGACCGGTATTCGTCGCGGGTGTAGCGCCGCCGCATCTGCTTGAGGATGAGGTCGTCGCCCGACTGAAACGGGAGGTGGAGATGCTCGCACACGCGCGGCAGGTCGCGAATCGCCCCCAGTAGGTCGGCGTGCACGTGGCGGGGATGCGAGGTGAGGAAGCGCACCCGCCAGATACCCGGGATCCGGTCCACGGCCGCCAGCAACCCGGCCAGCCGGGTCCCGGATTCCGCGTCGCGATAGGAGTTCACCGTCTGGCCCAGCAGGGTCACCTCGCGCACGCCCTGGTCGGCGAAGCGGCGGACGTCCTCCACCACGTCGGTCAGCGGGCGACTGCGCTCGGTGCCGCGCACGAAGGGGACGATGCAGAAGCTGCAGACCTCGTTGCAGCCGAAGATGACTGGGATGAAGGCGGTCAGGCCATGCTGAAAGACCGCGCCGCCGGTCTGCGCCGGATCGGTCTCGTACTCCCCCTGCAGGTCCTGGATGAAGGCCTCGTACTCGCGCATGTCGAACCGGTAATCGAGGTCCGGCAGGCGCTGGTACAGGCGATCCCCTTCCTTGTTGGCCATGCAGCCGGTCATGGCGACGGCCCGTCCCGGCCGGGCCCGCTTCCAGGCCTTCAGCTCACGGAACTTGCCATAGGCTTTCTGCTCCGCGTTCTGCCGGACGCAGCAGGTCACCAGGATGGCCAGATCGGCCTCGTCCAGCGTGGCGGAAGCGGTGAACCCGGCCGCCACGAGGCCCTGGGCCAGGTAGTCGGCGTCGGACTCGTTCATCTGGCACCCGCTCACCCAGAGGTGGAAACGCTGGCCGGAGGGGGGCCGCTTATGCCCATTTGGACGGGGCCGGCTGAAGGCATGCGGCTCGAAGCGGAGGGGTACGCCTGGCACGCGTAAACGCGGGGGCGCGGCCGGGGTCGTCATGGCCGAGTAGCTTAGCGGTTCTCTCGGTGCTCGACCAGGAGGCGGATCCCGGTCCGCTCTTCCCCATCGATCGAAATGTCGATGAAAGAAGGGATGCAGACCAGGTCGAGCCCGCCGGCGGCCACGTAGCCGCGGGAGATGGCGATGGCCTTGACCGCCTGGTTGATGGCGCCAGCCCCGATGGCCTGGACTTCGACCCGGTGCTGGGTGCGGACGACGCCCGCAATGGCGCCCGCCACCGCAACCGGTTTGGAGGTGGCCGACACCTTCAGAATCTCAATCGCCGGGCGAGGCGGCCTGGGCGGCGCAGCAGGCGCGCTACTGGGCGGCGGGGACGTCCCGGTCGATCCGTTCGATTGCTGTGGCGTGTCCAGAGTGTCCATCTATTGTAGCCAGGACGGAATTGAAGGTTACGGGACCCTCCGCCACCTTAAACCGGATTGGCAGGCCCGTCAAGAAGCGCTGCAGGCTGATGCCCCGATCCATGCCGATAATGGAGTCCCGGGGACCGACCATTCCCAGGTCCGACACATAGGCGGTACCCTGGGGCAGGATGCGGGCGTCGGCGGTGGGGACGTGGGTATGGGTGCCGAACACGAAGCTGGCCCGGCCATCCAGGTGCCAGCCCAGCGCCACCTTCTCGGAGGTCGCCTCGGCGTGCACATCCACGATCCGCACCCGGGCCGCCTCGCCGCCCCGGACGATGTCGTCCACGGCCGTGAACGGGGAATCGTTGGGCGGCATGAAGAGCCGGCCCTGGACGTTGCCGACCAGCACCATCCCCTTCTCCCCCAGGTCGTGGCACAGCCAGCCGCGCCCCGGGGCCCCAGTGGGGTAGTTCTGGGGCCGCAGGATGGGCCGGTCGCCGTCGAACCCGTCGACCATCTCGCGCTGGTCCCAGATGTGGTTGCCGCTGGTGAGCACGTTGATCCCCAGGGTGAACAGGTCGTCCGCGATCTTGGGCGTCAACCCGAACCCGCCCGCGGCATTTTCGCCGTTGGCGATCACCAGGTCGATGCCGTATTCGCGGCGCAGCTGGGGCAGCACCCGGGCCACCGCATCCCGGCCTGGCCGGCCGATGATGTCGCCGATGGCGAGGACGGTCACGATCACCCGGGCATCGTAGCAGCCAAGATGCAAGAGGCTGGATCGGTCCGCGTCACAGCCCCTATGGTCCTGGCGTTAGACCTCCTCCGGGCGGGCGTGGTACACGCGCCCTACCGTCCCGGCTTCGTCAACGTGACGGGGCTGATCGTCCTCTACTTCCTGCCCACCATCATCGCCGGACTCCGCCGCTCCACCATGACGGTCTGGGTGGCGCTGATCGACCTGCTGGCTGGCTGGACCGTGGTGGGATGGATCGTAGCCCTGGTGATGGCGATCGCCTCCGCCCGCCAACAGCCCAACGGCCAGGGGCCGCCGGCGTCCCCCACCACCCCGTCCCACTAGCCCGGAGGGCTGTGCGCGGACTACGGCCAGAGGCGCCGGCAACAAGAAAAGGCGGTCCAGCGGGACCGCCTTTTCGTCTGGGATTTCCTATTTGGCGTATTCGATGACCCGGGTCTCACGGATGACCGTGACTTTGATCTGCCCTGGGTAACTGAGTTCATCCTCGATGCGCTTGGCGATATCGCGGGCGATGATCTGGGAGGTCGCGTCGTCGATCTGCTCGGGCTTGACGATGATCCGGATCTCCCGGCCGGCCTGGATGGCGAATGACTTCTCCACTCCTTCGAAGGAGTTGGCGATGGCCTCCAGCTTCTCCAGCCGTTTGATGTAGGTGGTCAGGGTTTCGCGCCGGGCGCCGGGTCGGGAGGCCGACACCGCGTCGCAGGCCACCGTCAGGATGGCCTCCACGGAGTTTGGCTCGATGTCGTAGTGATGGGCCTTGACCGCGTGCACCAGTTTCTCCGGCTTGCCCAACCGGAGGAGGAGCTCCCCGCCGATCATGGCGTGGGACCCCTCGACCTCGTGATCGACCGCCTTGCCGATGTCGTGCAGCAGGCCCGCCTCCTTGCTGAGCGCCACGTCGGCGCCGATCTCGGCGGCCACCATCCCGCAGAGGAAGGAGACCTCCTTGCTGTGGGTGAGCACGTTCTGGCCGTAGCTGGTGCGAAAGGCCAGGCTGCCCAGCAGCTTGACCAGTTCGGGGTGGAGTCCCGTGACGCCCGTCTCGAACATCGCCTGCTCGCCCTCTTCGCGGATGCGAGCCTGGACGTCGGTCCGGGCCTTGGTCACCATTTCCTCAATCCGGGCCGGATGGATCCGGCCGTCCATGAGCAGGTGGTTGAGGGCCACCCGCGCAATCTCCCGCCGCACGGGATCAAAGCCGCTGAGGATGACGGCTTCCGGGGTGTCGTCGATGATCAGGTCGACCCCGGTCGCGTGTTCCAGGGCCCGGATGTTGCGGCCCTCTCGACCGATGATGCGGCCCTTCATTTCGTCGCTGGGGATGGGCACCACCGAGACCGACGTCTCGGCCGTTTGCTCGGCCGCGATCCGCTGCATCGCGGTGACCAGGATGTCCCGGGCGCGCCGGTCACTCTCCTCCTTGATCACCTGTTCGTTGTCACGGATCTTCCGAGCGACCTCCTGGGTGAGCTCCTTCTCGACCCCTTCCAGGATCTGCGCGCGGGCCTCGTCCCGGGTCAGACCCGACACTCGCTCCAGCTCCTTCAGCTGGGCTGCGATGGCCGCGTTCAGGTTCTCCTCGACTTTCTCGAGTTCCTGCTCCCGGGCCGCCAGGCCCTGGTCGCGTCGCTCGAGCTCCTCCAGCTTGCGATCGACGGATTCTTCCTTCTGCTGCAGGCGCCGTTCCGAACGCTGGAGTTCGGCACGGCCGTCGCGGACTTCTTGCTCCAGAGCGGTCCGGATGCGATGGGCTTCCTCTTTGGCCTCGAGGACGGTTTCCTTCCGGAGGGTCTCGGCGTCGGCCAGCAGCTTCTCGCGCTGAGCCATGGAGGCCGTCTCGTCTCGCCGATGCCGGCCGGAGACCCACACATAGGCCACGAGGGCGCCCACCACGATCCCGACCACGGCTCCGGGCAGGAGCCATAAATAGGACATGGGTACACCTCTTTCTATGGACTTGTGAAAGTTCACACGCCGCGTGAAGACGCGGCGGGGACTAGTCGTTCAAACGCGACAAATCTTGACCAGTCTAGTCGACGTAACAGGGAGTGTCAAACCGGGGGGGTTGGCGACGACGGAGCGTCCAATCGCTCAGTCGTCCGGTTCATCTTCGGCTCCGCGCTCCCGATCGACAGGTTCCCACTCGGCCCGCAGGCGGGTGGCTACCCGGACAATGGTCGAGGTGCGAAAGCCTCGCCGGCCGAGCACCGCTCCCACCCGGCGCCGCAGGTCATCGCTGGTCGCCGGCGGCCGCCGGAACAGGCTGCTCTGGGCCAGCGCCAGCGCTCGCTCCTCCTCATCGGCGGGATCGAGCTGGGCCATCGCCCGGCTGAGGTCGGCCTCGGGGATCCCCTTCGACCGCAGCTCCCGGGCGATCAGCGACTGGCCGCGCGTCCGGCTCCGACGGCGGGCCAGGGCCTCGGCGTACGCCTGGTCATCGAGGTACCCCAACCGGGCCGCCCGGCTCAGCACCCCCTCGACGGTTTCCGGGGCATAGCCCAGTTGCTGCAACCGCTGCCCGAGCAGAGCCCGGGGCAGCGGCTGGCGGCCCAGGCGTGCCAGGGCAGCCTCCCAGGCCGCCCCCGCATCGGTGGGGTCGACCGGCGGCCGCACCCGGCGCTGCCTCATTGGGGTGATCGGTTTTACGGGTGCGCTTACGCCAACGCCGGCGCCAGGGCCGCCTTCTCCGCCCGCTCCCGGAGTTTCTGGATCAGCTCCTCCCCCACCGCGGGATTGGCCTTGAGGAAGGCAACCGTCTGCTCGCGACCCTGCCCCAGTCGCTGGCCGTTGCTGGAGAACCAGGAGCCACTCTTCTCGACCAGGGCGCCGTCGACGGCCGCGTCGAGCACGCTGCCCCAGTAGGAGATCCCCTCGTTGTAGAGAATGTCGAACTCGGCGGCCTTGAATGGCGGCGCGACCTTGTTCTTGACCACCTTGACCTTGACCCGGCTGCCGATCACGTCCAGGCCACTCTTGATGGAGTCGATGCGCCGGATGTCCAGCCGGATGGAGGCATAGAACTTCAGCGCCCGACCCCCGGTCGTCACCTCGGGGTTGCCGAACATGATGCCCACCTTCTCCCGCAACTGGTTGATGAAGATCACCGAGGTGTTGGATTTGGAGATGCCGGCCGTCAGCTTGCGCAATGCTTGCGACATCAGCCGGGCCTGCAGCGCGACGTGGCTGTCCCCCATCTCCCCTTCAATCTCGGCTTTGGGCACCAGCGCCGCCACCGAATCCACCACGATGACGTCTACGGCACCCGAGCGGACCAGCACGTCGACAATTTCCAGCGCCTGCTCGCCGGTGTCCGGTTGGGAGATCAGGAGATCTTCGGTCTTGACCCCGATCCGCCCCGCGTACACCGGGTCCAGGGCGTGCTCGGCATCGATGAAGGCCGCCACGCCGCCCTTCTTTTGCGCTTCCGCGATGACATGCAGCGCCAGGGTGGTCTTGCCGGACGACTCCGGCCCGTAGATCTCCACCACACGCCCGCGCGGAATGCCGCCCACCCCCAGCGCCATGTCCAGGGTCAGCGATCCGGTCGGGATGATGTCCACATTGCGTTGGGCGGCGGCCTCCCCCAGCCGCATGATGGACCCCTTCCCGTAGGACCGTTCGATCTGGGTCAGGGCGGCGATGAGGGCGCGTTCTTTATCCGACATACTCTTCCCCTTCGGTCCAGCGGCGGGGCCTGGCTCCCGTCACTATTCCACAAATTTGTATTAGTGTCAAGGCTTTCCCTCGAGGGCCCTGGCCAGGAGATCCAGGGCGGCGATCACCGACTGCCGGCGGTTGGCCCACCGGTCGCCGGTCCAGTCGTAGCGCTGCGTAGCGGATTGCGGGGCAGCCACCCCGA
This sequence comes from Candidatus Limnocylindria bacterium, assembly GCA_035636135.1. GTDB lineage: Bacteria > Chloroflexota > Dormibacteria > CF-121 > CF-121 > CF-121. Next base: position 10,593 of record DASPZT010000179.1, read on the forward strand.
TGAAGGTCAGGCCGGCCGGTTTGCCCTCCTCCGCGCCAGGCCCGGCCACGCCGGTGATCGACACCCCGATGTCGGCTCGCAGGAGCTGGCGAACGCCGCTGGCCATGGCGGCCGCCGTCTCCGCGCTCACGGCGCCCTGGGTGCGCAGCACGCTGGGCGGCACCGCCAGCTGCTCCACCTTCACCCGATCGGCGTAGGCGATCACCCCGCCCAGGAAGTAGCGCGAGCTGCCCGGCACGTCGGTCAGCGCCGCCCCCAGCAGGCCGCCCGTACAGGATTCGGCCACCGCCACCGACCACCCCCGCTGCCGGAGCCTCTCCCCCACCTGCTCGGCTCGGGCGAAGATCTCGGGGTCTACGGGCACCACTCACCGGTAGTTGATGAACTGCAGCGGCACCGGGGCGTCGGTCTCGCGCAATGACTGGATGACCTTCTGCAGCAGGTCCTTCTCGCGGCTGGAGACGCGGATCGCGTCACCCTGGATCCGGGGCTGGACCTTGGGACTGACCGATTTGATCTGTTTGACCAGGGTGCGGGCCAGCTCATCGGTGATGCCGGCCTGGAGCTCGATCCGCTGCCGGACCGTTCCCTTGGCCGCCGGCTCGACCGGACCCATCTTTAGGATCTTGAGCGACAAGTTGCGCCGAACGAGCTTGCTCTGCAGCACATCGACCATGGCCTTGAGCTTCATCTCCGACGGCCCGTCCAGCACCAGCTCGCTGTCTCCCAGCGCGATGGAGGCGCCGGCGTCCTTGAAGTCGTAGCGGGTGGTCACCTCCCGCTGGGCCTGGTTCACGGCGTTCACCAGCTCCTGCCGGTCGTACTGGGACACCACGTCGAACGAATACTCCTGCGTCATGACTTCTCCCTCCCCCTCAGGGGGAGGGTCAGGGTGGGGGTGTCGATTAACACGCCGACCATGGTACCCCGCATCCATGACAGCTGCGTGTCACGAATCTTCGAGATCGCGCACGAGGTCGTCCACCTCGAGCAGGTTCATGAGGACCTCGCGCGACTTGCTGCCTTCGTAGGGGCCGACCACCCGCTGCTCGGCCAGCTGGTCCACGATCCGGGCGGCCCGCGTGTACCCCACGTTGAGCTTGCGCTGGAGGAGCGACACCGAGGCGCGGCCTTCGGTGGCCACCACCCGGGCACCCTTGCCGAACAGCGGATCGCGCTTGGTCTGCTCCTTGGCCCAGGACACGGTGGCTTCTACGTTGAAGATCTCCTCCTGGTACTGCGGCTTCCCCTGCGCTCGCCAGAAGTCGACGATGCCCTTGATCTCCCGCTCGGACACGAACACGCCTTGCAAGCGAGTCGCCTTGCTGGCTTCCACCGGCAGGTAGAGCATGT
>DASPZT010000180.1:0-2602 GCA_035636135.1 Candidatus Limnocylindria bacterium
CTGGTCCCGTTGGCCGAGAAGGGATGCTCTTCCAGCTGCCGGCGCAGCCGGTCGGCCGTGCGGGCAGCGACCGCCCGGTCGCCCTCGGGGATCACCAGGCAGAACGTGCTGTCCTTCAGCCGGGCCAGGCTGTTGATCTTGCGGGTCTTCAGCTGGATCAGCGCCACCGCCTCGCGCAAAACCCGGCCGATTCCCGACTCGCCGTACTTGCCCCGCAACGCCTCGTAGCCGTCGATCTCGAAGATGGCCAGGGACAGGTTGTGGCCGTATCGGGACGCTCGGCTGATCTCCTTGTCCAGCAGCTCGTCCAGGTAGCGCTGACTGTAGGCGCTGGACTGGGGATCGAGCAGGCTGGCGTGCTCGGCCTGGATCAAGCGCCGCCCCATCACGATGGCGTACAGCCCTTCGGACACGAACGCCTTGAGCGCCTCCATCGGCTCCTCCAGGTTCTCGCGGGGCAGGTCGTAGCCCACCGCGATGGCGCCGAAGGTTTCTTTCCCCTCCCCGACCGGGATCGGGACCCCGACGACGCTCCCGGCATCCACCGCCTCGCCGGTCAGGTACCGGCACCAGGCGCTCTGGGAGACATCGGGCACGGTCACTGGGCGGTCGGCGTGCTTGACCCACTCCCCGATTCCCTCCAGCAGCCGCCGCTTGGCCTCGACCAGGTGGTCGGGGCTCGGCTGGTCAAAGCCCGATGACAGCTCGCCGCCGACGTTGTCCATCAGCAGCACCAGGGCGTAGTCCGCCCGGGTGAGGTAGAGCACGGCGTCGACCAGGTGCTGGACGAGCGTCTCCGAGTTGGGCGACTCGGCGATTCGGGTTTCCAGTTGCCGCAGCGCGTGCCCGACCCGCTCCTTGGCCTGCATCTCGGCCAGCAGGTTCAGCCCCACCGAGACCAGCTCGCCGGCCGCCAGCAGCTTCTCGCGAGGGTGCTCCGGCACCGCTTCGGCGGCCTGGATCAGCTCGTCCGGGAAGATCTTCAGCTTGAAGGCCAGCTCCGCCAGCGGCTCCACGGCGTTGGCGGCAAACTTCACCGCCGGGCTGACCACCGCGCCGATCTGTGTCTCCTTGTCGTTGCGGATGGGGGCGATGAAATGCCCCACGCCGGCGGCACAGACCCCGATGGTCTCCGTGTCCCGGCGGAGGAAGGCCCGATCGAAGTAGAGCGGGCAGGCTTTCTGCTCCTGGAGCATCCGGCAGTACCGGGGGTAGACCTCGACCGGCGTATACGGCCGCGTTTCCATGTCGAACGCCTGCAGCCGCAGCCCAGTGGACGACTGGAACCGGTCGGCAATACGGGAGAACTCCGGGCTCTCGACCAGGGGGGCGAGGTCGCCCTCAAGCGGTTGATCGTCCATGGCAAAGACGGGCGCCTGCTTCGGCCCTCCCGGAAACAACGCTGTAACAGGACAAAACCTGTTCCAATTCAAGCTGAATTCGGCTGGCGGAGGTTTCCCGTGATCCCCGTTACACTGGACGTTCTCATGCTGGCTGCGGCGGGCCTGACGAAGCGGTACGGCCCGCTCACTGCCGTGGACCACCTCGATCTCTCGGTCGGGCCGGGAGAGCTGTTCGGCTTCCTGGGCCCCAACGGGGCCGGGAAGACCACCACCATCAAGATGCTGGTTGGCCTCCTCCGGCCCACCGCCGGCACGGCCTCCGTCGCGGGATTCGACCTGGCCCAAGACCCCGAGGCGGCCAAGCGCCGGATCGGCTATGTGCCCGACGCCGCCTTCCTGTACGAGAAGCTCACCGCCCGGGAGTTCCTGGAGTTCTCGGCCGACCTGTACCAGGTGCCACCCGAATCCCGAAAGAAGCGGATCGAGACCTACCTCCAGCTCTTCCAGCTACGCGACCGAGCGTCCGACTTGCTGGCCGGCTACTCGCGCGGGATGCGGCAGAAAGTCGCACTCGCAGCGGCCCTCCTGCACGACCCCCAGGTCCTGTTCCTGGACGAGCCCACCGTCGGCCTGGACCCGCGCAGCGCCCGGCAGATGAAGAACATCCTGCTGGACTTCTGCCGGGAGGGCAAAACGGTCTTCCTGTCCACCCACATCCTGGAGATCGCGGAACAGATGTGCACCCGCATCGGCATCATCGACCACGGCAAGCTGATCGCCGTTGGCACGCTCGCAGAGCTGCGGCAGATGGTGTCCGCCGACGGACAATCACTGGAGCAGATCTTCCTGCAGCTGACCGGGAGCCAGGAGGAAGACCTGGCCTCTCCCCTGGTGGAGCCGTGACGCGGTCCCTGGGCGATGCCTTCCGCTTTGCCGCCATCCTGTCGGCGGCCCAGCTGCGGATGTTCGTCAACCAGACCCTGCGCAGCCGGGAGCCGATGCGCCTGATCCTCCTGGTGCTGGGAGGTCTGTTCGTGCTCTTCCTGTGGATCCAGGAGCTGGCGGGCACCCTGCTGGCGGCCGAGGCCTCGCGCCGCTTCCCATCCCGCTTCGGCCACATCGCCAGCCATGACGTGCTGCAGATCGTGGGGGTGGCGCTGGTCGCATACGCGGTGCTCCTGCTCTTTTCGAGCGCCCTGTTCAGTCTGAACGCGCTGCTGTTGAATCCCGACCTCGACCTCTTGCTAGTCACGCCCTGG
>DASPZT010000181.1:0-13088 GCA_035636135.1 Candidatus Limnocylindria bacterium
CGCTGAAACCACCGATGATCACCACGCCATTCGGCCTTGTTGCAGAAGGCCGGCACCGCTTCGAGCGGGTGCGCTGCTCGGTGGATGGAGTTGCTGCCAGTGTGTGCCGTCGAAGGCCCAGGTGCCATTGAGGGGCGTCCCAGCCGGAGTAGGGCCGCTGCTTATGTGCAGTCCCCCAAACAGAATCAACCGGTGACCGTCGTAGGCCAGAGTGGCGCCGCTTCGACTTGGTGGTGTTGGCTCCGTAAACCATAGCTGTCCCCAGTCCTGTCCATCCCACAACCAGGTATCGCCGAGTGATGGGTTCGAGGCGCCGAATCCACCGAACATGACGAGCCTCTCGGTGCCTGGCAGGAAAGCCATAGCCCCCCAGCTTCGCTCACCAGGAATGGTGTGGGTGTCTCGCAAACTCCAGTTGGTGCCATTCCAGGTCCATGTGTCCGCTTTGAACCATCCCGGGTACGACGGTCCGAGAACCTGGGGCGGGCCCTGCCCGCCGAACAAGACGACCTGTCCGGTGGCATCGTCAAAGGCCGACGTTGTGCCCGAACCCCAACACGCAGGGGCGGTGGCGGGGTGGGTCTGGCTCCAGGCAGCACCGTTCCAGATCCACGTGTCGTTCGGGATCTCTCCAGCCGACTGACCCGCATCGCCGCCGAAGAGAATGGTCTGGTCGGTCGCCTTATCGTAGATGAAAGCCGCGGATCGGCGCGGCGACGGGAGGTTTCCTTCGGGCGCGATGGAAGGCGGAGCGTATCCAGCGCAGGTGAACGGAGAAGGGGTGGGGCTGGCTGATGGCGATGGAGATGCAGAAGGGGTCGAGGAACTCGTTGGACTTTTCCCTGGTCGTGTCGGGATGACCGCAGACGTCCGCGACACGCACGTCGTCAGCGTCAGAGCAGCAGCGACAAGAGCCGCCGAACGGCCGCTCTTCCAGTTTCGGATCAAGGGAGGCATCGCCCGGCGGCATGAAGGGGGCAATGGTCGGCGGGGGACTCGAACCCTCGACCTCTTGGATGTGAACCAAGCGCTCTAACCAACTGAGCTAGCCGACCGGTGGGCACCATTGTAGGACTCAGGAAGGGTGCCGAAGGCGCTTGCGGCCCTCGGCCACTGCCCGGCTCACCGCTTCGGCCGCCTCGTAGGGAAGATACTGGGCTGCCTTGGCCAGGATGGCCTCGGCCTCTGCCTCTGGCAGTTTCTTGCGGGCCACCTCGAGCTGCTGGTCGACCAGGTCGGCGACCACCTGCGAGAGCGGGCGGGGGATACGACGCTGAAAGAGCTCCTGCTGGGACGGGTACCCGTTCCCGAAGGCGACCGGAAACCCCAGCCGCTGCAGCTCGGCCAGGTCGCGGAAGATCGTGCGCGCGCTGACATTGAGGGACTCCGCCAGCCCGGCGGGCCGGATACCGGGCTGGGCCGTGGAAAGGGACAGGATCATCAGCAGCCTGCGCAATCGGGCAGCCTGATTCACGCTGCACACGCTAGCATCGGCTTTCCGGGCCTGCAATTCGAGCGCTGGAGGGCCCCCAGCGCAACTCAAACAGGCGTTTCCCCCTGCTGGCGAACGGGTATGAGTGCGGGAGCACGTTTATTATCGTGAGGAGTCCCATGCCCAGAGAGTCCAAAGACGGAAAGGCCGCCAAAGCCAAAGAGGCCAAGCCGGCTGAGCTTCCGGAGGAGCCGGTGGCGGAGACCGGTGCACCGGCCGCCAAGGTGCACTCGGCCATTGACGATGTCATTGCCGCCATCGAGGCGGCCCGCGACAAGGTGATGGCCGATGAGGTCAAGGCGCTGGTCAAGCTGGGGATCCCGCGGGCCATGGCCTACCAGATGGTGGCCGCCCGCTTCCACCAGAACGTGGTCACCGACGGCGAAGGCGGAACGCCCGAGTTCGAGACCAGCCACTGGAACGACAGGTAAGCGCCTAGGCCCCTCGACGCGCTTGCCTTCGCGATACGCTGAGCGCGTGCTAAGCGTCCAGGAAGCCCGCGACCGCATCCTGGCGAGGATCCCGACCCTCGAGCCCGAAGAGATCCCGATCGAGTCGGCCGCCGGACGGGTCCTGGCCGAAGACATCACGTCGGGCTGGGATGTTCCCCCATTCGCGAACTCGGCCATGGACGGCTACGCGCTGCGTTCTGCCGATATTCGCGCGGCCACGCCAGACCGTCCTATCGCACTGCGCGTGATTGGCGAGGTCCAGGCCGGCCATCCGCCGCCATCCAGTGTGGTTACTGGGACCGCGCTCCGCATCATGACCGGCGCCATGCTGCCCGAGGGCGCGGACGCCATCGTCCGGGTCGAGGACACGCAGGAGCGAGACCACCAGCTGGAAATCCGGGTCCCCGTGGAAGCCGGAACCAGCGTGCGCCATGCGGGGAGCGACCTGCGGGCCGGCGACCTGGTCGCCCGCGCTGGCCAGGTTCTAACCCCTGGTCTGGTGGGGGTGATCGCCTCCGCCGGCCGCGCGGCCGTCCGATGCGTTCGGCGCCCCCGGGTGCTGCTGCTCAGCACCGGCGACGAATTGCGCCCCGCCGGCGAGCCGCTGGGGCCGGGGCAGATTACCAACACCAACCGCTACACGCTCCGAGCCGCCATCGAAGAGTCCCACGGGGTCGTGGTCGATGCCGGGGTAGCCAAAGACGACCGCGCGGCACTCGAGGCGGGCCTCGCCGGGGCCAGCACCGTCGATCTGATCTTGACCACCGGCGGGGTATCGATGGGGAGCTATGACCTGGTGCGGCGCCTGCTGGAGGAGCACGACAGCATGGACTTCTGGCAAGTGGCCCTTCGGCCGGGCAAGCCGCTCGCTTTCGGCTCGGTGGCAGGCGTGCCGCTGATCGGCCTGCCCGGCAACCCGGTCTCCGCGCTGGTTGGCTTCGAACTCTTCGGGCGGCCTGCCGTTCTGAAACTGCAGGGCCGAACGGACCTGCTCCGGCCCCGGCAACGGGCGATCACGGACGACCCGCTGACCGGTCCCCCACACCTCGAGCACTACTTCCGGGGCATCGCCCGCCGCACCGAGAGCGGCCTCGCCGTTCGTCTCACCGGTGACCAGGGCTCCCACGTCCTGCGGTCGATGGCTGATGCCAACTGCTTGATCGTCGTACCCCAGGGGACGGGGTCGGTCCCGGCCGGCGCCGAGGTCGACATCATTCCCCTGGCGCCGCTTCCCTGATCGCGTCGAACCGGCCCGCGCGATCGGCTATCGTAGCAGCGAAGGGACTGGGAGGCGGATGGGTAAGCTGAACCCCGACCGGATCCGAAACGTCGCGCTGGTCGGACATAGCCACGATGGCAAGACCATGCTGGCCGAAGGCATGCTCTTTGCCGGTGGCGCCACTGAGCGCCTGGGCAAACCGGAGGCCGGGACCAGCATCCTGGACTTCGAGCCCGAAGAAGCCAAGCGGAAGATCTCCATTGGCACCGGGATCGCCCACCTGACCTGGCACGACCACAAGATCAACCTGCTGGACACGCCCGGATTCGTCGACTTCGTGGGCGACGTGGTGGGCGCGCTGCATGCGGCCGAAGGAGCGTTGCTGGTGGTCAGCGCCACCGGCGGCCGGGCCGTCGGGACGGACCTGGCCTGGGAGCAGCTGCGGGCGCGGCAGGTGCCCACGCTGGTGGTGATCAACCGGATGGACAAGGAGAACGCCGACTTCGGCAAGGCCCTCGACAGCCTGCGGGATTACACGCCGCGCCCGGTGGCGATCCAGGCGCCCATCGGCGCCGAGGCCGGCTTTCGGGGCGTGGTCGACCTGCTCACGCGCAAGGCCTGGGAGTTTGACGACCACGGCCGGGCGCGTCCGATCGACGTGCCGGCGGACCTGGCGGCCGAGCTGGATCAGCGCCGTAGCTCCCTGGTCGAGGCGGCGGCCGAGACCGACGACAAGCTGGTCGAGCGCTACCTGGAGACCGGCGAGCTCAGCGACGAGGAGGTGACGGCCGCCCTGGCCAGCGGCGTCGCAGCCGGGCACATCGTGCCGGTCCTGTGCGCGTCGGCCGGCAAGCTGGTGGGGATCGGCACCCTGCTGGACGCCATCGTCACCCTCCTCCCGCCGCCGCAGGTCGACCCGGGAGGCACGCTGGCCGCCCTGGTCTTCAAGACCACCGCGGATCCCTTTGTAGGCCGCATCAGCTATGTGAAGGTGACCGCCGGCACGCTGACCGCCAACCAGGGCGTGGTCAACGCCACCCGCGAGCAGCCCGAGCGCCTGGGCACCATCGGCTACCCGAAGGGGAAGTCCCTGGAGCCGTCGACCGAGATCTCCGCCGGGGACATCGGCGCCATTAGCAAGCTCCAGGGCACGGCCACCGGGGATACGCTGGCCGCCCGTGAGCATCCGGTGAAGCTGCCGGCCATCGAGTATCCGGAGCAGGTGTTCACCGCCGCCGCCATGGCCAAGAACAAGGCGGACGAAGAAAAGGTAAACGCCGCGCTGGTGAAGCTGGTCGACGAGGACCCCACCCTCACCCTGGAGCGGGAGCCGGCCACCAAGGAGACGCTGCTGCGAGGCATGGGCGACGTGCACCTCGATGTCGTGCTGGAAAAGCTCAAGCGCAAGTACGGCGTCGAAGCGACGCTGTCCACGCCGCGGGTGCCCTACCAGGAGACGATCACCGCCACGGCCCGGGCGGAGAAGAAATACAAGAAACAGTCCGGTGGGGCCGGCCTCTACGGCCATTGCGTGATCGAGGTCGCGCCGGTCGGCCGGGGCGAAGGCTTTCTGTGGGAGGACAAGATCTTTGGCGGGTCGATCCCGCAGAACTTCCGGCCCTCCGTCGAGAAAGGCGTGCGGGAGACCATGGAGCACGGCGTGATTTCGGGCAACCCGGTGGTGGATGTGCGGGTCCGCCTCCTGGACGGCTCCACCCACCCGGTGGACGGCAAGGACATCGCCTTCAAGCTGGCCGGCGCCATTGCCATGCGCCAGGCAGTACAGGAAGCGCACCCGGTGCTCCTGGAACCGATCATGGACGTGGAGATCGTGGTCCCGGAGACCGCTATGGGCGACATCATCAGCGACATCAACTCCAAGCGAGGACGCATCGGCGGCATGGAGCCGTCCACCGACCATCGCCAGAAAGTCAAAGCCCAGGTGCCGCTGGCCTCCATGTACCGCTTCCCGATCGACCTGCGATCGATCACCCACGGCCGGGGCCGGTACCGGATGCAGTTCTCGCACTATGAGCAAGTCCCGGCCCACGTCGCCCAGGAAGTGGTGGCCGCCTACCAGAAGACGCGGGGCGTCGAAGTCGAAGAGTAGCTTGGGGTGGCGACCCCGCAGTTCCCCCTATCGAACCGTTCTTGGCTCACTCCAGACATCCACGCCCGCCCAGCTGAGGGCCAGCATGGTCTTGGCGTCAAGCTCTCCCGTACTGCGCAGCACCCGTAAGTCGTTGAGATCAAACGGGTTCACGTCGAACGACTCATCGGGTTCCGGGTGGGCCTCGGTGGGAGTCAGACCCTCCGCCACGAAGAACGTCATCAGCTCGTCGGCCCACCCGGGGACCAGGTAGGCTTCCCCCAGCCGCTTCCAGCGGGCGGCGACGTACCCGGCCTCCTCCGCCAGCTCGCGACGAGCGGTCGCCTCCACCGCCTCACCAGGCTGGTCGCGAGTCCCAGCCGGGACTTCCCAGAGTGCCCGCCCGACCGCATATCGGTACTGGCGCACCAGCACGATCGCGCCATCGGCTTGCCGCGGCACGATCGCCACCGAACCCGGATGCCGGACGATCTCGCGGGTCGCTTCCCGGCCGTCGTCCATTCGCACGCGGTCGCGTTCGACGCGGAAAATCTTGCCGGTGAAGACCGTCGCCCCATCGATGCGCGTTTCCATGCAACCTCCGTGATCCAGCCCGATCTTGGGCGTCTCTCCATGCTCGCACCCTGGTCTATGATGAGGGCTCACCGATGATCGAACGGACCGTGCTCGAGATTCAGCAGCACCGATTCTGGTCGTGGCAGCGGGGGCGTTCGGTCACCCCACGGAGCCAGCTCCGAGAAACCGACCTCCTCATGCTGGCGGTGGAAGAGTGTCGGGTCCGCCGGCTGCCGTTGATCCCCACGGCCATCTGGCGCCGGATTGTCCACCTGCTGAGCCAGGTCGGCGACGGGTACACCACCCGCCTTGGGATTGACCGCTCGGTCGACCGCAGCAGCGAGCTGCTCTTCGAGGCCCAGGCGGCGCTCATGAAGGCGGAAGTGGACCGTCGCCGTCCCCGCCGCGACAAGATCATTTCGCTGTTCCGCTAGCCGCTGGCGCCTCCCCGCTCCAGGACTGTAGCTATGTCCTCGCTTAGCGAACAGATGTTTGCATTAAAGGGTATTTTGTGCTAGGGTGAGCTCGTGGAGAGGATTCCAGTCGTCCTCAGCGCGGACCCTGAGACCCGGGAGGTCACGGATCGCGAGTCCGTCACCCTGCTCCGGCGGATCGTGGAGAGCCTGCCCCTTCGCCGCCCCGGCCGGTACACCGTCTACCTCGGCCGCCCCGACCCGGTGGCCGTGCGGGCGGACTGGGACCGTGAAGTAGCGCTGATCCGGGCTGCTCGGCGCGCCGTGGTGGCAACCGCCCCGACCACTCCCCTGCCGCCAGAAGCCGACCGCCGCGACGCCGGCCTGGGCTGGCTGACGGACCTGTCCTTCTCGGCCGTCCTGGGGGACGAAACGGCCATGGCGGTGATCGACGACGCGCATGGCGATCGGGCGTGGCTGCTGACCAACCCGGATGCCGTCCGCCGGTTCATCGCGTCGATCGAAGCGGAGCTGGCCCGCCCCGACCCCCAGCTGCTGGCCGTCTAGCCGCCACAGCTGGCCCGCCCCGACCCCCAGCTGCTGGCCGTCTAGCCGCCACCGCTGGCCCCGTACAATTGGGGCCGCTGTGAGGCCCGTGGGGACGACATCGGCCGCGTGGCCGGTCCTCGTCGCCGGCACCATTACCCGCGATGATGTTCGGACGCCGATGGGCGCCAACCAGGACGGGTTGGGCGGGTCGGCCACCTACTTCAGTCTGGCGGCGCATCTCTTCGCGCCGGTGCAGGTGATCGCCACTGTCGGACCGGACTTCGCCTCCACATTCCGGAAGGCCATGCCGTCGGCCGGCGTCGACCTCCGCGGGGTGACGGAGGCCAGCGAGCCCACCTACCGGTGGAATGCCGTTCACGATTACACCACCGGCACCACGTCCTTCGAAACGTCGGACCAGGGCGCCTACCGCCATTTCGACCCGCTCCTCCTCCCCGATCAGCGAGCCACCCCCATCATCTTCCTGGGGAGCATGCAGCCCCGCTACCAGCTCCAGGTCCTGGAGCAGCTGGAGCACCCATGGCTGGTCGCTGGCGACACCATGCGCCTCTACATCCGGGAACAACGCGCAGCCCTTGAGCCGGTGCTAGAGCGGCTCGACTACCTCTTCCTCAACGGGGCCGAAGCGATGGCCCTGGCTGAGACGACCACCGTGGAGGCGGCGGCCGATCGGTTGCGCCACCGATACAAGCTCCGCGGCCTGGTCCTCAAGGAGGGTCCCCGGGGCGCCACCCTCTACCGCGCCGAGGAGGCGATTCACCTGCCGGCCCTGCCGGTCGACCCTCCGACGGATCCCACCGGCGCCGGCGATGCGGTGGCGGGGGGATTCCTGGGCCACCTGGCCCAGGTCCAGCACGAGGATCCGGCGACGGTGCGTACGGCCCTGGCCTACGCCATGGTGATGGCCTCCTTCACCATCCAGCACTTCAGCGTGGCCGGTCTGCGGGGCCTGACCTGGGCAGCGGTGGAGGCCCGCATGGCCACCCTGGAGGCCATGGTCACCGAGGCCGCCGGCTGAGCTGGCGCGTCGGCGCCACCACCATCGAAGTGGTCGAGGGCGACCTCACCGAGGAGACAACCGATGCTATTGTCAACGCCGCCAACAACGACCTGATCCTGGGGGGCGGGGTCGCCGGCGCGATCGCCCGCCGCGGCGGGGCCGAGATTCAGCGCGAATGCTCAGCCCACGGCCCGATCGGGGTCGGCGATGCCGCCATCACGCACGGCGGGCGACTGCGCGCGGCCTGGGTGATCCACGCGGCCAGCATGCGCCTGGGCGGCCGGACGACGGCGGAGAATCTGCGTGGATCGACCCGCCGCAGCCTGGAGCTGGCTGCCGAGAAAAGTCTTCGGTCGATCGCCTTCCCCGCGGTCGGCACGGGCATCGCCGGCTTCCCGCTGGCGGACTGCGCTCGCCTCATGTTGGAGGAGGTCGTCAGTCAGGTGAAGACGGGCACCTCGCTCCAGCTGGTCCGCTTCGTCTTATTCAGCGAGGAGGCCGAGGCGACCTTCCGGCGGGAAGCCGAGCGCCAGCTCGGCCTGGGCAGCGGCTAACCGCCGAACAGTCCCGGGAAGAAGATGGAGGCCAGGAAGACGACGGTCACCCCGGTCAGGAACACAAAGACCGCACCCGACAGCACATTGGTGAACAACCCATTGGCGTAGCGCCCCAGGATCCGCCTGTCGTTGGCGAGCAGGAGCAGCAATGGCAGGAGCAGCGGGAGCAGGAGCCCATTGACGATGTTGGGCAGGTTGGTGATCAGCGCCAGCGGCGCGCCCGGAAACATAGCGATGGCCGCCCCCAACACGATCAGAGTGGTGTAGATCGTGAGGAAGGCCGGCGCCTCGCGAAACGACTTGTCGATCCCGCGCTCCAGTCCAAAGGCCTCGGTGATCGCGTAGGTCGTCGTTAGCGGCAGGACCGAGGCCGCCATCAGGGATGCGTTCATCAGCCCAAGGGCAAAGAGGAGGGTGGCGTACTTGCCCGCCAGCGGCGCCAGGGACAAGGCGATCTTGCTGAACGCCGAGGGATCGCTGGGATCCACTGTGACGTGGTGGGCGAAGATGGTCGCGCCGCAGGCCACGATGATGAAGAAGGCGATGATCTGCGTCATGAAGATGCCGATGGCCGTGTCCGCTCGCTCGTAAGTGAGGTCGGCCGGATGGAGGCCCTTGTCGGCTACATTCGACTGCTGGAAGAACGACATCCAGGGCGTGATGGTCGTGCCGACGACCGAGATGAAGATGAGGATGAACCCAGTGTTGGTATGGAACGTGGGGATGAAGGTCTGCCGGATCACCTGCCCCCAGGGCGGGTGCGCCATAAAGGCCGAGATGGCGTAGGCGACGAAGACGAGGGACAGGACGAGCAAGACGCGCTCCACGATCCGAAAGTTGCCGCGGAGCACGAGGACCCAGACCAGGACGGCGGCGATCGGGACCGCCACGTATCGCGCCGTGTCGCCCGCAAACGGGAAGAGCAACTGGGCGGCCGCCGCGATGCCAGTGAACTCGGCGACGGTGGTAGCCGCGTTGGCAATGAAGAGCAGGAGCATGGCCCACAAGGTGGGCGCCACCCCGAAGCGTTCCCGCATCAGGTCGGACAGCCCTTTCCCCGTCACCACGCCCATCCGGGCAACCATTTCCATGATCGGCCACAGGCAAATCGCCGTAACGACGAGGACCCAGAGCAGGTCATAGCCGAACTGCGAGCCGGCCAGGGCGTAGCCGGTGACGCCGGTGGCGTCGTCGTCGGTCACCCCGGTGATGACACCCGGCCCAACCACCGAGATCAGCACGAGCAGCCTCCCGCGGCGGCTGCGCACGAAGCGCAGCGGCTGCTCGAGCTTTCCGAGTCGCGCCATCAGAAGATCCGTCGCCTCCGGGCGGCTACCCGCGGCGGCAGGACGCGGTCCATCACGTCGTCCACGGTGACGATGCCCTGGATCCGGTTGTGCTGGTCCACCACCGGGACCGCCAGCAGGTTGTACTTGGCGATCACCGCACCCACCTCCCGGATGCTGGCGTCAACCGGCACCGACATCACCTTCTCGATCATGAAGTCTCGGATCCGCGTGTCCGGCTTGGCCACGATCAGGTCACGCAGCGAGAGCACGCCCAGCAGATGCTCCTCCTCATCGGTGACGTAGACGTAGTAGACAGACTCGGCATCGGGTTCGAGCTCTCGCAAGCGGTCGATGGCCTGGGCGGCCGTCAGGGTATGCAGGACCGCCACGTAGCCGGTGGTCATGAGGCCGCCCGCCGTGTCCTCGCGATAGGCGAGCAGCTCCTCCACGTCCTCGGCTTCGTCCTCCTCCATCTTCTGCAGCAGCAGCTGGGCCCGTTCCTTGGGCATGTCGGCCAGCAGGTCGGCCGCCTCATCGGGCTTCATCGCTTCCAGGATGTCCGAGGCGCGCTCGACGTCGAGCCGCTCCAGGATGGAGGCCTGCATGCCCGTCTCCTGGATCTCCTCCAGGGTGTCAGCCGCCTTCTCATCGTCGAGGGCGGCGAAGACGGCACTCCGGTCGTCGGGACTCAGCTCGTGCACGATCTCGGCGATGTCCGCCGGGTGCATCGCGGCCAGCTTGGTATGCGCGATCCGCAACTTGACCGAGCTGACGTCGCTCTTGACCGGGTCAACCGCCTCCCAGGAGATCAGCTTGTGCGGCCAGTCAAGGCCCAGGATGGCCGCCACCCGGCGCCCGAGACCTTCCAGCCCCACCCGCCGCATCAGCCCACGGGCCCCAATGTCTACGCCGACCAGCAGCAGATTGCCATCCACCTGCGAGAGCTGCAGGTCGTTGACCCGGACGACGCGGCGCCCATCCATGTCCACGATCTGCTTATCCAGGACCTGGCGGGAGAGCCACAGCTCCGCCTCCAGCCGCTGGTGCGCCTGCAGCTGGCTGCCCTCCACCTTCAGGCTGAGCTCCTTGTTGTCCCAGCTGCGCACCAGGGACCAGTCGATGCTGCGCACCTTCGTTCCCTTGAGGATCACCCCCGTCACCTTGGGGAAGGGGTCCGTCATCAGCACGATCAGGTCCTGCACCCGACCGACGCGGTGCTGCTTGACGTCGACCACCTCGGCGTTCAGAAAGTCGCTGAGGAAGATCACGGATGTCCCCAACAACTGAAGAACCTTCCCGCGGGAAGGTTCTTTGAACGTCCTCGCCATCCGAGGCAGCCGGCGCGCGGCGCGCCAAATCGCTTCAGCCCAGGCACCATACGCGGACTGTACTTCGGGATCGGGATGCTGTCAATTCACACGGGTGGGCCGTGAGCTACTCACGAGACCCCCCACCCCACCCTCCCCGCAAGGGGGGAGGAGAAGAAATAGCTAGCCGGCGAAATGGCGCAGGACCAGCGACGCGTTGTGACCCCCGAAGCCGAAAGAATTGGAGAGCACCACGTCGATGTTCAGCTCGCGCGCGCCCTCCGGTATGTAGTCGAGGTCGCACTGTGGGTCCGGATCGACCAGGTTGGTGGTCGGCGGTGCGACCCCTTCCTGGATGGCTTTCACGCAGATGACCGCCTCCACCGAACCCGCGGCGCCCAGCAGGTGGCCGAGCATCGATTTCGTCGAACTGATGGGCACCCGGTAGGCGGCCTTCTGGAAGACGTTCTTGATGGCCAGGGTCTCCGCCACGTCGCCCAGCTGGGTGGCGGTGCCGTGGGCATTGATGTAGCTCACGTCCGCCGGGGTTACGCGCGCCTTGACCAGGGCGCGCCGCATGGCTTCCGCGGCGCCGGCGCCCACGGGATCGGGCGCGGTGATGTGGCTGGCGTCGGCGGTCCCCGCGTACCCGATCACCTCGGCCAGGATCCGAGCGCCTCGCCGCCGGGCGGCCTCGAGCTCCTCTAACACCACGATGCCGGCCCCTTCGCCCATCACAAAGCCGTCGCGGTTACGGTCGAACGGGCGGCTGGCCTGGTCGGGCGGCACCGAGGCCGTGCTGACGGCCCGGACCGCGCAAAACGCGGCCAGCGCCAGGGGCGTGATAGCGGATTCGCTGGCGCCCGCCAGCATCGCCACCGCGTCCCCCCGGCGGATGGTCTCGTAGGCCTCACCAATAGCGTGGGCGCCCGATGCGCACGCCGACGCGATGCTGAAGTTCGGCCCCCGAGCGCCCACCGCGATCGAGATCTGCCCGGCGGCCATGTCGCCGATCATCATGGGCACCGTGAAGGGGCTGACCCGTGAGGCGCCCCGCGTCACCAGCGTGGTGTGGGCCTCTTCCATCTGCTCCAGGCCGCCGATCGCGGTGCCGACCAGCACTCCCACCTGGTCGCGGTTGGCCTCGGTGATCACCAGCCCCGAGTCCTGCATGGCCTCTCGGGCGGCCACCATGGCCAGCTGCACGAAGCGACTCATCCGGCGCGCCTCTTTGCGATCGAGGTACTGCTCCGGCTTGAAGTCCACCACTTCGCTGGCCACCTGGCTGGGCGACCCGGTCGGGTCGAACGCCTGGACGCGACGGATCCCGGACCGGCCCGCTTTCAGGCCTTCCCAGGTATCCCGCGTGGTATGACCGAGGGACGTGATCATGCCCGTCCCGGTGACCACCACCCGAACCCCGTTCATCATGCCGCCACCGCCAGGTTTCCCCATCGCAGGCAGGCGACACCCCAGGCCGGACCCTGCCCGCAGGAGAGGAGCAGCGCCAGCCTCCCCGGCCGCAGCCGGCCTTCCGCCACGGCGTCGTGCAACGCCACAAAGGGCGCCGCCGCAAATGCTCCCTGGTATCGCTCCGGGTCGAGCAGCAGGCGGTCCGGCGGCAGCTGCCGGCTGCGCGCCCAGACCCGCATCACCTCGGGAGCCGTTTGCTCGGCGATGACGAGGTCGATGGCGGCCAGCGGCACGCCTGCTGCTAGCAGGGCTTGATCAACCGCCGCGGAGAGGCCGTGCAAGAGGGCGCGGTCGCGTGACGCGCCATCGCTCGCCCCGGCCCCGCCCAGCACGCACGAGAGGAGCCCGCCGTCCCCGGCCGGACGGAGGAGCACCGCCGACGCAGCCCGGCCGTGTGCCCGAGGCTGCCCGGCCGGCTCGACCAGTTGCTTATCCGTCTCCGCGCCGATGACGAGGACCCCTCGGCTGCCGCTGCGCACATACTGGTCCGCGACGCCGAGGGCCATCAGGACGCCCGCCTCCGCGGCGTAGAGATCGAAGCTGCCCACCATGGGCAGGCCCAGCTCAGTCTGGACCAGGCACGCGGTGCTCGGCCAGAGGACGTCCGGTGAGGTCGTGCTCACCACCACCAGGTCGATCTCGTCGGATCGG
>DASPZT010000182.1:0-16085 GCA_035636135.1 Candidatus Limnocylindria bacterium
GAACAGCAGGTGTTGCGCCAGTGGCTTGCCGAGTGGCGCGATCGTACCTACGGCCAGCTACCGGTCTCCGCGGTCAGCCTGATGCGAAGCCAGCTGTCGAAGGGACCATCAACCTACACTCAGCTGCAGACGTTCCGGCTAAACCCGGATCCACCGAGCGGAGGAAGCAGATTGGGATGCGGGGCGAGATGAGCCGAAGGCGGCGACGAGCACGCGAGCGCGCGCACCCGTCGGTGCGTAACCGAACGCGCGCAGGAGCCAACGCACGGATCGCTCGCATCCGCGCCCAAGATGCGAGTTCGTTTCGGTGGATTCGGGTTAAACTAGGGCTCCGCGTGCGCCCATAGCTCAGCCTGGATAGAGCACCGGGCTACGGACCCGGGTGCGGGGGTTCAAATCCTCCTGGGCGCACTTTCTGCCGCCAGATCGGGGGTCGAACGGGCCACCCAGCGACCCTGCGGCAGCAAGGAAGCGAGGGTTAGGACCCGCCGGCCGCCGCGCTCAT
The DNA here is from genome assembly GCA_035636135.1 of Candidatus Limnocylindria bacterium. Taxonomy (GTDB): domain Bacteria; phylum Chloroflexota; class Dormibacteria; order CF-121; family CF-121; genus CF-121. The sequence goes on from DASPZT010000182.1 coordinate 506, forward strand.
CCCTTGCCAGATTAGAAATCCTTACTGTTTCCACTCCAAGAATTGACAGGGAGTGTCCCCGAGAGTAAAAGAAAGGGTACGCGCCGCTATCGCGATTTGTGCGGGCGGGGCGGACGGCTCTGTGCCCAGTTCCGGGCGGCTCCGGCTTTAGCTTGTGGAGGTGGAAGCAATGCTTCGACTACGGTTGGGACTTGTGCTGGGCGTCGCCAGTACCCTGCTATTGGCCGCCTGCGGTGGCGGCGGGACGAGCAACCAGGCTTTCGATCCGACGACCGTCTCCGGGACGGTTCGCCTGAGCGGGTGGACGTCGAGCCCGTCAGAGGACAAGCTGCTGACCGACGAGGTGGCGGCCTTCCAGGCGAAGTACCCGAAGATCAAGGTCAACTACGAACCGGTCCCGAAGGATTTCACCGACAAGCTGAAGGCCCAAATGGCGGCAGCCACGGAGCCGGACGTCTTTTACGTCGAGCTCGGTGAGGCAGCCGGCTTCATGCAGAAGCACGCCCTTCTCGATTTGCGTCCGTACATGGCCAAGACCAGTACGAATGTCTCGGACTTTGCCGGCCCGCTGATCGGCGCCTTCAAGCAGGGCGACGCGGTCTACGGGATTCCGAAAGACTTCAACACGCTCGCGCTCTTCTACAACAAGGACATGTTCAAGGCGGCCGGCCTGAGCGAGCCCACCAAGGACTGGACCTGGCAGGACCTGGCGACTGCGGCCAAGAAATTGACCACCGGGAATGTCTACGGATTGATGACGCCCCCGGACGTGGCGCGCTGGGCGCCGTTCGTGTACCAGAATGGCGGCCAGGTGACGACCGCCGACTTCTCCAAGTCGAGTCTGACTGATCCGGCCACGATCGAGGCGACGAAGTTCTACACCTCCTTCCAGCAGAACGGGAGTGGGACGTATCCAGCGAAACTCGGCGCGGGCATTGGCTGGGCGGGCGACGCCTTAGCCAAGGGACGCGCCGCCATGGTGATGGAAGGCGGGTGGCTGATCCCCTTCATGGGCAACTATCCGGCCATCAACTGGGGCGCGGTGGAGCTGCCGCGCGGGAAGAGCCAGGGTAATCTCTTCTTCACTGTCGCCTACTCCATCTCGGCCCGGACCAAGGCCCCGGATGCGTCGTGGCTGCTGCTCAACTACCTGACCAGCCTGGAAAATCAGAAGGTTGTGCTCAACTCCGGGTTCGCCCTGCCCACCCGGGTGGCGTTGAAGGACGACCCCTTCTTCTCCGCCCATCCGGCCTCGGCGGCGATTTTCAGCGGGTACGCCTATGCGAAGCCATTCACCTGGGGGATCCACACGGGCAAGGTCAATGACGCGGTGAACGCCGCCCTGGAGCGGATATTGCTCGGCAAGCAGTCCGTGGAGGATTCGCTGAAACAGGCGGACAAGGAAGTCAACGACGCGCTTACCGGTTAGCGACTGACACTGCTCGGGAGGAGGCGCCCAGGTGGCGCCTCCTCCGTCGTGGGGAGGAGTCGATGGCGATAGACGTCCGTGCCGATGTCGGAACGCAGGTGAAGGTGCCGGCTGGCGGGGGCACCCGGCCAAAGCGGCGGCGTCCATACGGGGAATGGCTGACCTCGTATGCGTTCCTGATCCCCGCGATCATCGTCATTGGCGGATTCACCTTCGTCGCCATGGCGGTAGCGCTGGTCCTGAGTTTCTTCAAGTACGACTTCTTCAGCCTGCAGTGGAACGACATCCACAACTACATCAAGGCGTTCGGCAACGCCGACTTTCACAAGGCGATGCTCAACGTCGTCTACTACATGGTGGTGGTAGTCACCCTGCAGACCATCCTGGCGTTGACGATCGCCCTCGTCCTCGACCGGATCATGGCCGGGCGCGGGGTGTTTCGGACTGTCTACTACCTCCCAGCCATCACTTCGTCGGTCGTCATGGGGCTGATCTTCTCGTGGCTGTTTTCGCCGGGAGGCTGGGTCGGGACCGTCGTCGGTGTCGTGTTCCCGGGCCTTCGGAACTTTGGGTGGCTGCTCGATCCCGGAACCGCCCTGCCCGCCATCATGACCACCACCATCTGGTCGACCGCCGCCACGTTCATGATCGTGTTCGTGTCCGGGCTCCAGGATATTCCGGCCCAGCTTTATGAAGCGGCGCGTATAGACGGGGCCGTCGGGTGGCGGTCGCTCTGGAACATCACGCTCCCGCTGCTCCGGCCGACCATCTTCCTGGTGACCGTCCTCGGCACGATCGGGACGCTCCAGGTCTTCGACCAGGTGTACGTCATGACCAACGGGGGCCCCCTCAAGTCCACCCTCACACCGGTCTTCCTAATCTATACAGAAGCGTTCAGGGACTACAGTGTGGGACTCGCCTGTGCCGAGGCCTTTATCCTCTTCCTCATCATTTTCACGTTTACGCTGATCCAGCGGCGATTTATTGACACCACCATCGAGTACTGAGGACTGAATGATGGCCACCGCTGTCGCAATGCGTAAGACGCCGGCGAGAGGTTTGGCGATAAGGCAAATCCTGCTTTATATCGCGTTGACCGTCTTCGGTATCCTCACGCTCGGCCCGTTCATCCTGTCGATTCTGGGGGCGTTCAAGAGTGAAGCCGAGATCGGCATCTATCCGCCGACCTTCCTTGCCCAGGTCTGGCACCCCGACAACTTCATCCAGGTGTGGAAGCTCTTTCCGCTCTTCCCTCGCTGGTTCCTGAACAGCCTCGGGCTTTCGGTAACGGTTATGGTGCTTAACGTCCTCTTCTGCTCCATGGCGGGCTACGCGTTCTCGCGTCTCGATTTCCCAGGCCGGAACATCCTCTTCCTGGCGGTCCTCGCCACCCTGATGATCCCGCTGCAGGTGACCATGGTCCCGAAGTTCATCATGCTGGCCAGGCTCCACCTGGTCAACACCTATCCCGCCGTCATCCTGCCGAACATTTCGACCGCCGCCGGCATCTTCCTCATGACGCAGTTCATGAAGGCGATCCCGAAGGAGCTCGAGGAGGCAGCCCGCATCGACGGGGCGGGGAAGTTCACAACCTTCTGGCGGCTTATCCTGCCCCTCTCCGTGCCGGCCATGACGGCACTGGCGATTTTCAGCTTTCAGGGGCAGTGGAACGACTTCCTCTGGCCCCTCATCGTCCTCACCTCACCGCATTTGTGGACGCTGCCCCTGGGCCTTGCCGGCTTCGGGACCGAGTACGCATCGCACACCAACTGGGTGCTGGTGGGGTCAATCTTTACCACCATCCCGATGGCCATCCTGGTCTTCGTGTTCCAGCGCTACATCGTCAAGAGCGTGGCGACGACCGGAGGCAAATAGACCTGGCGAACCGTCGTCGCTAGCGCGGCGTCGTGCAGGGCGAGCCTGCCGAGGCCGACGTCCAACCCTCGTCGCCCGCGCGCATGGGTCGTCCACAGGCCTGGCACACCGTTTCCGAGCGGCCGCCTTGGCGGCGCGCCGGGTGCCCGCAGTTGGGGCAGGGCCATGCGTCGTGGTACGGCAGGGGAGCGAAGGGAACCAGCGGGACGGGCCCAGAATCGGCGAGGCTTCTCGGACATCCCGCACCTCAAAAGCTGGTCTACGCCCAATCGTTCAGCGGTGAACGGACTCGCCCATAATGTCGGCCGTGCCCACCGGGACGATGGCCCGTAGTCCACATCCGCCCAGAGCCCGGCTATCTCGGGCGACCGTGGTTCAGCCAGACGGACGGCACGTCTATCTGTACGGCGCTTCTCAGCCCCCGCCCGCGTCGTACGTCGCTCCCAGTCTGACCAGTGGCGAGTGGCAGCAGCGGTGGAATCCGCTCCGCCAGGAGTGGGTCATGTACGCGTCTGGGCGGCAGGGGCGGACTTTCTTACCCGAGCGCGCGGCCTGTCCCCTCTGCCCCTCGACGGAAGGCCATTCGACGGAGATTCCCGCCTCGGCTTACGACGCCGCGGTGTTCGAGAACCGGTTTCCCGCCGTCCGCAGCGGAGCTCCGACCGGGCCTCTGCCGCCAGGAGCGAAGCCGAGCGCCGGGGTCAGCGAGGTCGTCGTGTACACGGACCGGCACGAGGGTTCGTTCGGAACGCTGCCGGCCGACCGGCTGGACGCGCTGGTCGAAGTCTGGGCCGACCGCTGTCGCGAGCTGGCCCGGCGATCCGATGTGCGGTACGTCTTCATCTTTGAGAACCGGGGCGAGGCCGTCGGGGTCACGCTCCACCATCCGCACGGGCAGATCATGGGCTACCCGTTCGTCCCACCGGTCCCGGCCATCGAGCTGGCGGCCGCGGCTCGTCACCAGCGCCGGACGGGGACCTGCATGCACTGCACGCTGGCCGCCGACGAGCGCCGAGCGAAGGTCCGGGTGATCCTGGATCAGGACGGCATCGTTGGCTACGTGCCGGTCTCCGCCCGCTGGCCGTACGAGGTACACGTGGTGCCGGCCCGCCACGTCGGCGCCCTGCCCGACTCCTCGTCGGCGGTCCGCCGCGCCCTGGGGCGCACGCTGCAACAGGTAGCGCGCGCATATGACCGGCTGTTCGACGCGCCGATGCCCTACATGATGGCGCTCCATCAGCGCCCGACGGATGGGCGCGACCACCCCGAGGCGCACCTGCACGTCGAGTTTTATCCCATCCTGCGGGACGCCGGGAAGCAGAAGTACCTGGCTGGCTCCGAGTCCGCGGCCGGCGTCTTTGTCAACGACACGCTTCCAGAAAACACCGCCGCGACACTGCGAACCAAGTTGTAACAGGCGGCCGCGGCGGGCTGGCGAATCGCTGGCGTTCTGGCTTGCGTGGGGCCACGGATCGCGCTGGCGGTGTTTGCTCTGCTCAACAGCGTGTTCTGGGGATTCCTGGCCGGCTGCTGGCGCTGGCGCCCGGAGCTGGTCGAACGCCTGGCTATCACGCTCGGCACACGGCGGGGCCATGAGCGCTATCTGAAGAGTGCACCGGCCTGGGGCCGGCTGGCCGCCGTCCTCACCGGCTTCTGGATCGCGGCCGCGGCCCTGTACCTGGTCGGCGACCGCACCAAGAGTCCGTTCGCCGTGATCGTGCTATTTACTATCGCCGCCTGCTTCCTGATCATGGCCATCGTCGCCGGGGGCATTCTGGTTCGGACGGTCGGCTTCGGCGACGGCTCAGCGACGGATTCTGGCCAGCAACCGGTCTAGCTCTTGCGCCGTCTCCGCCAAGGCAGCGGCTGACTCCTGGAGCGCGCGAGCGTCGTCGGGTGGAAACTCGCCGGCCAGCAGGCGGAGTCGGTTGGATGCGCCCATGACGGTGTTCTTCAGGCGGCGGAGCTGTTCCAACGTCTCCTCGTCGCTCACTGCGTGAGCTCCACCGCGAGTCTGGCGGCCAGCGAGGCGTTGCGTCCAAGGAGCGCCAGGTTGGCGTCGATCACCGCAGGGCCAAGCCGGTCGCGCAGGACGGCCAGCTGCGTGGGGGTAACCTGCCAGCCCGTGGCGGCGTCGGACTCGAGCGCGGCCAGGGCCGCTGCCAGCTCGTCCTCCGGAAGAGCCAGCTCTTCAGGGAGTGGTTGGCTGATCAGCACACCCGCGCCGCCGAACGACCAGTGGTCGCGCACGATGGCGGCCAGGTCATGTACCGTTTCCGCGCGAGCCGTGACCGGAAGGTCGGTGAGGGAACGGTAGAACCCCGCCAGCCGGTCCGATCGCCAGCCGATCACCGGCACCCCAAGCGTCTCCAGTCGCTCCAGCGTACGGCGCACGTCCAGGACCGATTTTGGCCCGGCGCAGACCACGCCCACTCGTCGCCGCGAGAGTTCGAGCAAATCGGCCGAGACGTCCTCGACTTCGCCGGGATGGACACCGCCGATGCCCCCCGTGCTCATTACCGTGATACCGGCTCGGGCGCAGGCCATCAGGGTGCCGGCGACGGTGACGCCCCCATAGCCGGGGCTGTGCAAGGCGGCGGCCAGGTTCCAGGGCGAGACCTTGGCGGCCCCGTCGCGGCGCATCAATGCGTCGGTCTGCCCGGGCGTCAGCCCGACCCACAGCCGACCCTCGTGGACGGCCACCACCGCCGGCACCACGCCGTGCTCCTGGCATGCCTGTCGCTGGCGCCGGAGCGCCTCGCGCCCGGCATCGGGGGGCAGTCCATGGGTAAAGACGGCCGACTCCAGGGCCACGACCGGCCGCCCAGCTCGAAGCGCTTCGGCAACATCGGGGGCGATCTCGAGCTGGCTCACTCTAACTTGACCGCTTGACTATAGTCATGGGCGTTGCGGGCGTAGCCGAATTGGTACAGGCGCATGCTTTAGGAGCATGTGGGGCAACCCGTGGAGGTTCGAGTCCTCTCGCCCGCACTCTTGAATTGCGGATCGCGCCCCTCCTAGTGCCCCTTCGATAATGGAAACGAGTCGCAGCAGCCTTTGGCGAGGAGAACCGGAATGAAATTGCTCGGCCTGCAGATCCCCAACTTCACCTTTCCCGGAGTGCCGAACGATCGCCTCTTCGAGCGGGTGGTTACCCTCGCCACCGCGGCGGAGAAGGCCGGGTTCGACTCCGTCTTCCTGATGGACCATCTCTATCAAATCCAGGGCGTTGGGGCGCGCACCGACCCGATGCTGGAAGGCTACACGGCGCTGGCGGGGATCGCGGCGCGGACGACGAAGGTCCGGCTGGGCACCCTGGTGACCGGAGTGACCTATCGCAACCCCGCCTTCCTGGCCAAGGTGGTCACGACCCTCGACATTGTGTCGGCCGGTCGCGCCATCCTCGGGATCGGCGCCGCCTGGAACGAGGAGGAGCATCGAGGCTACGGGTATGAGTTTCCGCCCGTCCGCGAACGGCTCGACCGGCTGGAAGAGGCGCTCCAGATTTGCCGGGCCATGTTCACCCAGGAAGCGCCGAGCTTCGAAGGCCGCTCCTACCGGATCCATGAAGCGCTCAATCTCCCCCGCCCCATTCAGCCCGGTGGCCCACCGATCATGATCGGCGGCGGCGGCGAGCGGCGGACCTTGAAGCTGGTGGCCCAGTACGCCGACATGTGCAACTTCTTCGGCGATCCGAAGACGGTCCGCCACAAGGTCGACGTCCTGGAGCAGCATTGCCAGGCGGTTGGCCGCGACCCCAACACCATCGTCAAGACGCGACTCGGGTCCCTGATCATTCGCGACACGGACGCCGAGGCTCAGCGGGCCCTGCAAAAGCGCCTGGAGGTGCCGGGTGTCAACCCCGAGTGGGTGCAGCGGAGCTATCTGGTCGGCGGTCCGGACCGGGTGGCCGAGGAGGCCCAGAAGCTTCTCGATGCAGGCTTGGATGGACTGATCTTCAACATGCCCCACGTGGAGGACGAGCATGCGATCGAGCTGGCCGGGGCGACGTTCTCCAAGTTTCTCGCGGTGACCGCCGCCCGCTGAACCGGTCGCCGGTGGGGGGGATGCTAGCGTTATAGCCAGGATGGCAGTCAAAGTCGAAACGGAGAAGAAGCCTGGCTCCCAGGTGATCGTCAGCGTGGAGGTGCCGGCCGACCAGGTGGGGAGCTCCATCGAGCGCGCCTACCAGCGGCTTGCGTCCCGGGTCCAGATTCCGGGCTTCCGTCCGGGGAAGGCGCCCCGCCCGATGGTGGAGCGGGAAATCGGTTGGCCGGCTCTCCGGCGGGAGGCCATCGACCTGCTGCTGCCGGAGGCCTACAACGCGGCGCTGGACGAGGTGGGCCTCGACCCGATCGACCTGCCGTCGGTTGAGGTCCAGCAGTTCGATCGCGGCCAGCCATTCAAGTTCACCGCCACGGTGAGTGTCCAGCCCGAGGTCACGCTCGGGGATTACCGCGATATCCGCGTCGCCCGCCCCAAAACCGACATCGGCGAGGATGACGCGGACCAGGCCCTGGAGCGGCTCCGGCTGCGCTTTGCCGAGCTGCACGACGTGGACCGGCCGGTGCAGCAGGGTGACTTCCTGGTGGTCGACACCCACATCATGAAGTCGGGCGCCATCCTGATCGGGGAAAGCCAGACCAACGCCCAGTTGGAAGTCGACAAAGAACGGCTGGTGCCCGGGCTGGCCGAAGGCCTGATCGGCCAGCGGCTGAATGAGACCCGCGACATCCGGGTTAGCCTGCCGGAGGACTATCCGCGCAAATCGCTGGCCGGACAGGACGTTGTCTTCCGGGTCACCCTGAAGTCCAGCAAGGAGCGACGGCTGCCAGCTCTCGACGACGACTTCGCCAAACAGGTCGGCCGCGGCCAGACCCTGGCCGAGCTGCGCCAGGAGGTCCAGGACGACCTGCAGGAGGCCGCCGCCCACTCCGACAAGCAGCGGTTCGAGAACGACGTGTTGAAGGCGCTGGAGGAGCGGGTGCAGGTCGAGGTGCCCGAGGCTATGATCGATCGCGAGGTCAGCCGGCAGGTGCGCGACCTGGAGCTCCGGCTGCAGACGCAGGGCATCCGCCTCGACCGCTACCTCGAGTACACCAACACCAGTCTGGACGTGCTCCGGGCTGAGCGCCGGCCCCAGGCCGCCCAGAAGGTCCGCCTCGAGCTGGCCCTGGAAAAGGTGGCTGAACGGGAAGGGATCACGGTGTCCGATACGGAGGTCCAGGAGGCGGTCCAGAAGGCCGTCCAGGAGGATCCCCACCCCGAGCACCAGCGGGAGGACTTTCAGACCGCGGACCCAGTGAAGGCCTACTTTGGGCACCAGTTGCTGATGCAAAAGACCGTTGACTATCTCAGTTCCATTGCCGCGCAAGAATCTTCCGATACAATGGGATCGCCCGCCGCACCCGTCTCCGACACCGCGGCGAGCCGGTCTAAGCGCGAGGGGAAGCGAAAGGTTGACCGACCTGGAACTCGGAAAACGTGAGTACCAGGGGGACTGGTTCGTAAGGTAAGCGGCATATAATGGCCAGCAAACAGGAGACTTCGATGAACATCGATCGCCGTCCCCGGCGTCCGGAAGCTCTCATCCCGATGGTCATCGAGACCACCAACCGGGGTGAGCGCGCCTTCGACATTTACTCCCGCCTGCTGAAGGACCGGATCATCTTCATTGGCACGCCCATCGACGACCAGGTCGCCAATGTGGTCATGGCTCAACTCCTGTTCCTGGACAGCGAGGATCCGGACAAGGACATCAGCCTCTACATCAACAGCCCGGGTGGCATGGTCACCGCCGGGCTGGCCATCTACGACACCATGCAATACGTCAAGCCCCGCATCGTGACGGTGTGCATGGGCCTGGCCGCCAGCATGGCGACCGTCCTGCTCGCCGGCGGCAGCAAGGGGATGCGCTTCTCGCTCCCCAACACCCGAATCCTGATCCATCAGCCCTCGGGCGGCTTCCAGGGGCAGGCGACGGACATCCAGATCCAGGCCAAGGAGATCCTGCGTCTTCGGCAGACGCTCAACGACATCCTGGCCAAGCACACCGGGCAGCCGGTGGAGAAGATCGAACGGGACACCGAGCGCGACTTCTTCATGAGCGCGGCCGAGGCGAAGGACTACGGCATCGTGGACGACATCATCAGCAGCCAGGTCAAAGACGGCCCGGGCACCAGCAAGGATGGCAAGCTGGAAATCGCGGCCGGCGCCGGCATCCGGCCCAACGTTCAGCCCGAGCCAGAGCGAGAAGGACCCAAGACCTCGCGATGAACGAACGCGAGGATCGGCGCCGGCACACGCGCTGTTCGTTCTGCGGAAAGGACCAATCGCAGGTCCGCAAGCTGGTGGCCGGTCCCGGGGTCTACATCTGTGATCAATGCATCGACCTCTGTCAGGAAGTCCTGGAAGAGGACACCAAGACCTCCTCCCAGAAGCGAACCAAGGGCGGGCTGATCCCCAACCCCAAGACCATCTGCTCGGCCCTGGATCAGTACGTGGTCGGCCAGGACCATGCCAAGCGGGTGCTCTCGGTCGCCGTCTACAACCACTACAAGCGGATCGCCCACAGCAAGATGGCGGGCGATGTGGAGCTGCAGAAATCGAACGTGCTGCTGGTGGGCCCCACCGGGTGCGGCAAGACCCTGCTGGCGCAGACGCTGGCCAAGATCATCGACGTGCCCTTCTCCATCGCCGACGCCACCTCGCTGACCGAGGCCGGCTACGTGGGCGAGGACGTGGAAAACATCCTGCTCCGGTTGATCCAGGCGGCCGACTTCGATATCGCCCGGGCGGAGCGGGGCATCATCTACATCGACGAGATCGATAAGATCGCGCGCAAATCCGACAACCCCAGCATCACCCGTGACGTCTCGGGTGAGGGCGTGCAGCAGGCCCTGCTGAAGATCCTGGAGGGCACCGTGGCCAACGTGCCGCCCCAGGGTGGCCGCAAGCATCCGCACCAGGACTTCATCCAGATCAACACCACCAACATCCTGTTCATTGTGGGCGGCGCCTTCGACGGCCTGGAGCGGATCATCGAGCACCGGATCGGGCACAAGCAGATCGGGTTCAACTCGACCGTGATCGGCCAGCGCAACAAGGAAACGAGCAAGATCCTGAAGGAGCTGCAGCCACAGGACCTCCTCAAGTACGGGCTCATCCCCGAGTTCGTGGGCCGGCTTCCTATCGGGGTCACTCTCGACTACCTGGACGAGTCCGACATCATCCGGATCCTGACCGAGCCCAAGAATGCGTTCGTGAAGCAGTACCAGAAGTTCTTTGCGCTGGACGACGTGCAGCTGGTGTTCGAGCCGGCCGCCCTGATCGCCATTGCCCGCAAGGCCCTGCAGCGCGGCACCGGCGCCCGCGGGCTCAAGAGCATCATCGAGGACATCCTCCTGAACTCCATGTTCGAGGTCCCGTCGCGCCCGGAGGTCAAGCGATGTGTCATCACCGAAAAATCCGTCCTCCTCAACTCGGAGCCCGAGATGTTCATCGAGGAAGACCTCGAGGAGATCGCCCCCGAGCAGACCGCGTAGGCCTACGCTGAGCTCGTAGCTGCCGGTCCAAGTCCGGAGTGCCGGATCCGAGCTCCTTTAGACTGGTCCCCACCATGGAGATGGCCAGTCGGTACGATCCCAAGAGCGTCGAGAGCCGCTGGTACCAGACGTGGGACGAGCGCGGCTACTTCAAGCCGCGGCCCGGCCGGACCGGCCAGACCTTCACGGTCTCCATGCCACCTCCCAATATCACCGGGGAGCTGCACATGGGACACGCCATGTACACCCTGCAGGACCTGCTCATCCGGTGGCACCGCATGCTCGGTGATGAGTCGCTGTGGGTGCCGGGCACCGATCACGCCGCCATCGCCACCCAGAACGTGATCGAAAAACAGCTGGCCCGAGAGGGGACGTCCAAGGAAAAGATTGGACGAGACGCGTTTGACCGGCGCGTCCAGGAGTGGTACGCGAAGACCGGCGACACCATCCTTCGGCAAATGCGATACCTGGGCTTCTCCGCCGACTGGAGCCGCATCCGGTTCACCATGGACCCGGACTATGTGGCGGCCATCCGGCGGGTCTTCGTCGACCTCTGGAAGGAGGGGCTCATCTACCGGGGCCCGCGGATCGTCAACTGGTGCCCCCGAGACCTGAGCTCGATTTCCGACCTCGAAGTCGAATACGAGGAAGCCGATGATTTCCTCTACTTCCTGCGCTACCCGATCGAGGGCGGCGGGTCGGTTTCGGTGGCGACGGCCCGGCCCGAGACGATGGTGGGGGACACCGGGGTCGCGGTTCACCCCGAGGATCCGCGCTACCGCGCGCTGGTGGGCCGGACCGTCGTGCTCCCCATCGTGCAGCGGCGGGTCCCTATCGTCGCCGATGCCGCGGTGGAACGGGACTTCGGGACCGGGGCGGTGAAGGTCACGCCCGGCCACGACGCCACCGACTTCGAGATCGGGGAACGGCAGCACCTGGAGATCCGGAACATCCTGCATCCCGATGGCCGGATGAAGATCCCGGAAGTGCCGGCCCTTGACGGCTTGCCGCTGACCGAAGCGCGGGCACGGATCGTGGAGATGCTGCGGGCCGAGGGGGCGCTGGAGAAGATCGATCCGTACCATCACTCGGTCGGGCATTGCGATCGCTGTGGGGCGGTCATCGAGCCGCTGGTCTCCGACCAGTGGTGGGTCAAGATGAAGCCGCTGGCCGGCCCGGCCATCGCGGTGGCGGAAGGGGGCGAGATCGGCTTCCATCCCGATCGCTGGAAAGAGCAGTACCTGCGCTGGATGCGCAACATCCGCGACTGGAACATTTCTCGCCAGATCTGGCTCGGTCACCGGATCCCGGTGTGGACTTGTGCCAACGGACATCAGCTCGCCTACCTCACCGATCCCACGGCGTGCAGCCAGTGCGGAGATCGCCAGCTCACGCAGGACCCAGACGTGCTCGATACCTGGTTCTCCTCGGCCCTGTGGCCGTTCGTGACCCTGGGCTGGCCGAAAGACGCCGACGACCTGCGCCGCTACTACCCAACCCAGGTGCTCGACACCGGTCGGGACATCCTCTACCTGTGGGTGGCGCGGATGATCTTCATGAGCCTGCACTTCTCGAAGAAGATCCCCTTCTCGGAGGTCCTGATCCACGGCAACGTGCTCGACGGCGAGGGTCGGCGGATGAGCAAGTCGCTGGGCAACGGGGTCGACCCACTGGTGATGATCGATCGCTACGGGGCCGACGCCACGCGGGCCTGGTGCGTCTATAACGGGACCACCGGCCAGGATATCCGGTTCTTCGAAGACAAAATCAAGGGGTACCAGTTCTTCGCCAACAAACTCTGGAACGCCGCCCGACTGGTGCTGTCCAAGCTTTCCCCCGCGCCGCTGCCCGCCCTGGAGGTCGCCAGGCTGGAGCCGGCGGACCGATGGATCCTGGGCCGGCTGTCCCAGCTCACCGCACAGGTCACGGGCGCTTTTCAGCAGTTCGAATTCGGCCCGGCCGTGCAGGGGATCTATGACTTCGTCTGGCACGAGTTCGCCGACGATTACCTGGAGTTGATCAAGGCCCGGTCGGACGCCATGGCGCTGTCGGTGGCGGCGCGGGTGCTGGAGCAGACGCTCAGGCTGCTGCACCCCATCATGCCGTTCATTACCGAAGAGCTATGGCAGCGGCTGCCGCACCAGGGGGAGACCATCCTGTACGCGCCCTGGCCGGAACCCGAGCCCGCGCTCGAGGACGAGGGGGTGTTGGCGGAGATGGCGCATCTCCTCGACGTGGTGCAGAAAATCCGCAACCTGCGCCAGGAGTCCGCCGCCGGCCTGGGCCGCGCCCGGGCCAGCCTGACGTCGACGCATCCCCTGCTGGGCCAGCCGGTCGGCCAGCGCTACGTTGCGACGCTGGCGCAGCTCGACCTGGATGGCACCGGGACCCTCAAGGCGGATCAGCGGATCGTGGTGGGCGAAACCCAGGTGGCGATCGAACTGCCCCAGGCGAGCGGGCCGCAGGAGCGCGCGCGGCTCACACGCGAGCTCGAGCAAAAGGAACGAGAGATCGATGGGCTGCGCCTGAAGCTGCAAAACCCCGGTTTCACGAGCAAGGCGCCCAAGGACGTCATCGAGAAAGAGCGGGCCCGTCTGGCGGGAGCCGAGGCGGCCACCGAGCGGCTCCGCCGACTCCTGGATGAGTTAAGGTAAATGGAAATCGTGCCTGTAAGGAGGCTTCGGTGCCCGACCTGAGATCTATTCGTCCGTTTCTGGTCATCGGCGGCATCTACGTCGTGGTGTTCTGGCTGGCGCTGTCGTACTGGGCATTTCGCGACGCCCGCGAGCGCTCGCCCAACCTGGTGTTCCACATCTTCGCCACCGGCATCTCGTTGATGCTGCCCATCTTCGGCTTGTTCATCTACATGATCGTTCGGCCGCCGCTCACCATGGCCGAGCGGCGCGCGCTGGAGCTGGAGACGCAGGCGTTGTCGGAGCCGGGCGGTCCGATCCGGGAGCTGCGCCCATGTCCGAGCTGTGGCGAGCCAATCGATTCCCAGTACGTGCTGTGCCCGCATTGCAAGACGCAGTTCAGCAAGCTGTGCCCCCGCTGCAACAAACAGCTCAAGCTGGGCTGGAGTGTGTGCCCGTACTGCGCGGAAGAGGTGGGCCTCGACACGGGTCGGCGAAAGGAGACCGTGCAGGTCTCGACCTTCCGTAGCAGCGGCGGCTAGCCCCGCACCGATCCGCCACACAATGGGCTGAGCCATGCCCCTGGTTTACCAGGCGCTGCTCCCATTCGCCATCCTGCTGGGCGCTGCTGGCCTGGCCTCGTTACCCGATCTACGGCAGCGGGTGGGGGCGATCGCGCCGGCGGCGACCGGGCTCGCCGGGGTGGCCGCCCTGGTGGTGCTCCTGGAGCTGAAGCCCAGCGAGCGGGTGGACCTGGTGTACCTGCGGGCCTTCCCGGGCGCCGATCTCGCCGTCCGTCTTGACGGGCTGTCGCTGGCCTTCGGCGCCGTCCTGCTGGCCTCCGCCACCGGGCTGATGCTGGCCCGGCTCCGGGCCACGGGTGACCGCCGGAATCCCTGGCGCCGTTGGTTGCTGACCGCCGCCGCGGCCCTGGGGGTCGTGCTGGCCGGCAACTTGCTCCTGACCTACATCGCCCTCCAGGTGCTGACCCTCGCCTGGAGCGGGGCGCTCGACGAGGCGGCACCTCGCACTCGAACGCTCCGCCTGGTCCAGCAGGCCGGCGACCTTGCGTTGCTGATCGCGGCCGGGTCGGCCATTCGGTCCGCTGGCACCAGCGCCTTCGCTGGGATGCCCGCCGACGCCATCGGGCCACTGGTCCTGCTCCTGCTGCTGGTGCCGGTGGCCACCCGGGTGGCGACCGTGGTACTGGCACCGCCCCCGCCCAGGGGAACGGTCGCGTTCGTCCCGGCCGTGGCGTGGGTGGCACCGGGGGCGGCTCTGTTCTTGCGCGTCCTCTCCCTGGCCGCCGGCCGCCCCTTCAACCGGCCGGTCCAGGTCGCCGTGTTCAGCGCCGCTCTGCTGGCGGCAGCCGGCCTGAGCCTGCGGGCGGCATCCGCTCAAACTTGGCCGCGCTTCGCCACCGCCATGGTGGGGGCGCAGGCCGCGCTGATCGTGGCCATCGGGGTGCTGCAGAACCCGCTGGCTACGGTGGGGTGCGCCTGGCTGGCCCTGCAACTGGTGCTGGTGGCGGGCCTCGCCTCCATCCAGCCCTCGGAGGAGTCAGCCGCCCGCGGCATCGCCACCCTGAGCCTGGGCCTGATTCCACCGGCGACGGCCTTCACCGGCGTCTGGCTGGCCGTCGCCAGTTTCTCCGGAGGCCGGTTGCTGGCGGTCGGAATCCCCCTCGCGCTGGTCGCCGGGCTGGCCACCCTGGCAGTCGCGCGCCACCTGTCGCGGCCGCGTCTGAGCTTCCGGTGGCCGGACGATGTGTGGGCGGCGATCATCCTCGGGCTGGCGCTGCTGCCGGCGCCCTTTGCCTGGGGGTTAGTCCTGCCGACCGGGCGCACGGTGCGCTCTATCCCGGCGAGCACCGTTGGGATCGACTGGTTCGGACTGGTCGCGGGTGGCCTGCGCTGGCCCACCCTGCTGGTGGGGATCGCCGCCCTGGCGGTGTGGGCCGGGCTGGCCAGAGTGCGGCTACCCGCCTTCAGCGGTTTACGTCTCGGGCTGGCGCTGCCCGCCCTGCCGCGGCTGACGAGGCCGGTGCCTCCCGCGGGCATTTCCTGGCTGACCGTAACCTGGGTGGCCTACGTCGTCCT
>DASPZT010000183.1:0-3130 GCA_035636135.1 Candidatus Limnocylindria bacterium
CGATCCCGCCGCCGTTGACGCCCGGCAGGATGGGGAGCACCTCCTTCAGTCCTGGAACGCCCCGCAGGAGACCCGCGATCAAGCCCTCGACCACAAATACGTAGACCAGGCCCGCCCCGATAGAGCCGGCGACACCGCGGAAAAGCACGGCGAGCACCAGCCCGAAAGCCGTCCAGGTCGCCAGGATCAACCAGGCGGCGCCGATTGCCTTCAGGATGTTCGCCAACGGCGCAAATGACGACGTACTGCCATCGATTTGCACCAGGACCAGGCTGGTGAGGGCGGCCGCGCCGAACATGGCCAGCGCGAGCACCAGGGCCACCAGGATAAGTAGGAGCAGCTTGCCCAGGAACACCTCCAGCCGCGCCGGTCGCTGAACCAGGATGGTTTGCCAGGTCAGCCACGAGTACTCGTTACCCGCGCTGAGCGCCCCCATGATCAGCACGATGGCAATACCCAACCGGTTGACGTCGGCCAGGACGGTTGAGAGCAGGTTCTCCGGAAAAGCGATCCGCTTCAAGACATTGGGCGGAGGACCGCCTTCCGTGTTGAACCCCGGCGGCGGATGGGTCAAGATCGCGTAGGTCAGGATGTAGGAGAAGGCCAGCAGCGTCCCCACCAGGATGAGGACCATTACCCAGTTGGCCGGTCGCTTTCGGAACTTCAGCCACTCGGCGCGAAGGCTGGCGATCATGGCGGCTTCGGTCCCTCCTCAGTGAGCTGCAGGAAGACCTCCTCCAACGAGCGTTCCGCCCGACGGAGCTCACTGACGTCGATGCCATCGGCCACCAGCTGCCGGTTCACCTCGGCCGCCCGGCTGGGGTCGACGTTGAGCTGAAACCGGCCGTCCACCAGCCGGACCTTGTCGGCGCCCAGGAGCTGCGCGAGCACGGTTTGGGCCCGCTCCACCGGGGTGGCCAACACCTCCAGCAACGCCTGGCCACGCAGCTCGTCCACCGTGCCTTCGGTGATCAGGCGGCCCCGCTGGATCACCCCGACCCGATCGCAAGTTTGCTCGACCTCGCTCAGCAGATGGCTGGAGAGGAGGACGGCTCGGTCGGAGCTGGCCATGTGCTTGATCAGGTTGCGCATCTCGACCGTGCCCTGCGGGTCCAGCCCGGCAGTCGGCTCGTCGAGGATCAGCAGCTCGGGCTCCTTCATCAACGCGGCCGCCACCCCCAGCCGCTGCTTCATCCCGGTGGAGTAGGTCTTGAACTTGTGGTGGGCTGCCTCCTTGAGGTCGACCTCCTCCAGAGCTGTCTCGACCACCTTCCCGCCGAGGCCGGTGTACCTCGCCATCACCCGCAGGTTGTCGCGGCCGGATAGGTAGGGATAGAAGGCCGATTGCTCTACCAGCGCCCCCAGGCGGGCCAGCCCGGCCGGCGCGCCTGGGGGATGACCGGCCACCACCGCACGGCCGGCCGTGGGCCGCAACAGCCCGACCAGCATGCGCATCGTGGTCGTCTTCCCGGCTCCGTTAGGCCCCAGGAAGCCATACACTTCGCCCCGCCGCACGCTCAGATTCAGGTTGTCGACGGCCAGCACGCCGGTGCGGTAGCGCTTGCTCAGGCCGTGGGTCTCGACGACAGTCTCGATGGCTACCTCGCTGCGGCTTTTCTCTCCGCAATCTTGCGCTGACGGGCGGCCCTGGCCCTCTTCAGCGCGGCCAGCAGTTTCGGGCTTGCGCCACCACTGCGCCGCCGGCGCTTTACCCTTCCGTTTGTCGCGCGTCCACCAATGCCCTTCAATGCTGTTAGGGCTCGGTCCACCGCATCAAGTTCGGTCTGTAGCTGCTGCCGGCTGCTTATCAGCACTGTTCGTGCGCGTTCCAGTACGACGTTTGTTTTAGCCATCAGCCACCTTCCTTACAAAGTTCCGCACCACGAATGATACTGTTCCTTTCCGTGGGAAGGGGCTGCTGCAGACCCACGTGATGTTCTGACGGTAATGTCGCGTCGCGCTTAGCTGATTACTTGAAGGTCCATGCGACATCCCCTTCTAACATCCCACCCTCCCACAAATGGGAGGAGATGCAGGCGCCGACTGTAACCTCCCCGCGTAACTAGCGGGGTCTCACCGGCAGCTCCTGGGGGAAGAAGGAGGACGCATGGCAACGACCCTGTTCCGCCGCAGCGCCACGCTCTTGATTGCGATCCCGCTCGCTCTGTGGACGGTCGCGCAACCGGCCATGGCCGCCGAGCGGGGCCTGGTCCGGGGCGCCTATCTGCAGACCAACCTGGTATCGAACATCCCGGGGATGGCAGCCGTGACCGATCCCAACCTGAAGAACCCCTGGGGCCTTTCGTCAAGCTCGGGCAGCCCGATCTGGGCCTCTGACAACAATGCCGGGGTCGCTACCCTCTACAGCATCGCCAATGGGGCGGCGACACCCGTCCCGCTGGTGGTCCAGATCCCGGCACCCGGCAATCTTCCTGGCGCACCAACCGGAACGGTCGTCAGCGGGTCCGGTAACTTCGTGGTCTCGGAGAAGGGGAAGTCGGGTCCGAGCCTATTCCTCTTCGCCACCGAGGACGGCACCATCGTCGGGTGGAGTCCTGGCGTCGACCTGTTCCACGGGATCATCGCGGTCGACAACTCGACCGCCGTGGACAGCGCCGGCGACGTGGGCGCCGTCTACAAGGGCCTGGCCATCGACTCGGCGTCGGCGGGGACCCGCCTCTACGCGGCTAACTTCCGCTTCGGCACGGTCGACGTGTTCGATAGCACGTTCACGCCGGTGAAGCGCGCCGGGTCGTTCTCGGACCTGGGCATCCCGGCCGGCTTCGCGCCCTTCGGTATCCAGAACCTGGGCGGGCTACTGTACGTGACCTACGCCAAGCAGAACGCCACCAAGCATGACGATGTCAAAGGGCTCGGCAATGGCTACGTCGACGTCTTCGACATGAACGGCAGCCTGGTCCGGCGATTTGCCTCGCAGGGCACGCTCAACTCGCCCTGGGGCCTCGCTATCGCGCCCAGTACCTTTGGACACTTCCACGATGACCTGCTGGTGGGCAACTTCGGCGACGGCCGCATCAACGGCTTCGACCTGGCGTCCGGTGCCTTCACGGGTCAGCTGGGCGACGGCCTGGGCGGGGCGATCCAGATCGACGGCCTGTGGGGTCTTCGG
>DASPZT010000184.1:0-3656 GCA_035636135.1 Candidatus Limnocylindria bacterium
CGGGAAGCCGAAGGGCGCAAATTGCTGGAAGCGGCGGGCGTCGCGCCCGAAGTCACCGCCACGGCGGCCGCCCGCAAGATCGTCGAGCTGGCCACCCGCGGGTGAGCATCCTCCTTTCGCGGCAAAGCCGGGTGCTGGTGCAGGGGCTGACTGGGCGGGAAGGCACCTTCCACACCGAGGCCATGCGCGCCTATGGGACGACGGTCGTTGGAGGGGTCAGCCCGGGGAAGGGTGGGACGACCCACCTCGAGCTGCCGGTGTTCGACACCGTGGCCGCTGCTGTCCAGGCCACTGGCGCCGACGTCACCGGCATCTTCGTGCCGGCGCCCTTCGCGGCCGACGCCATCATGGAGGCGGCCGCCGCCCGCATCCCGCTGATCGTCTGCATCACCGAAGGCATCCCCATCCAGGACATGGTTCGCGCCCGCGCCTTCGTCGCGCAGCAGGGTTCGCGGTTGATCGGGCCCAACTCCCCGGGCCTGGTGACCGCGGGCGAGGCCAAGGTCGGGATCATCCCCAACCACATCAACCGCCCCGGTCCGGTGGGCATCGTCTCCCGGAGTGGGACGCTGACCTACGAGGTCATCCAGGGGCTGAGCCAGGCCGGTGTGGGGCAAAGCACGTCGGTCGGGGTCGGGGGCGACCCGATCCTGGGCCTGTCCTTCAAAGAAGTGCTCACCCTGTTCCGCGATGACCCGGCCACCAAGGCCGTGGTCCTGATCGGGGAGATCGGCGGCTCCGACGAGGAGGTGGCGGCCGACGAGGTGATCGCCAGGGACTTCGGCAAGCCGGTCATCGGGTTCATCAGCGGCCGCACCGCTCCTCCGGGCAAGCGGATGGGGCACGCGGGCGCCATCATCTCCGGAAACCGGGGGACCGCTCAGTCGAAGGTCGAGGCGCTGACCCGCGCCGGGGCGAAAGTCTGCGACACGATCGAAGAGGTGGTCGCGGCCGCCCAAGCGACCATCGCCTAGGCCCCGCGGCTCTTAGCCACGGACCGGGCGTTTCGCGCTCAGGACGAAATAGGTCGCGCTGGTGCGGAGATCGCCCTCTCCCGTCCCAAACAGCCTTTCCAGGCGCAGCCCCGCTGATTTCAGCCAGGGCTCGACGTCTTCCGGCCAGATCAGTGGGGCGTCGTGCGCCTCCTGGGTACGGACGCTGCCGTCGGGCAGCCGGTAGTCGACCTCCATATCAACCCGCGTCGGGGTCATGGAGCGAACCCGGACCCCCGGATGGCTGACCGCCTTCAACCAGTGCGGATTCATCAGCTCGAAAGCGAGGTGGCCGCCGAGAGCGACATGCAGGGCCGCCCGTTGTAGACGCGGCGTGGTGCTGAGGATGTCCGATGGCACCATGACCAGGTCGAAGCGGCGATCCAGGTCGAGGTCCTCGATGCGCGCCTGGATTAGTTCGACCGTGGGCAATCGCCCGCCCAGCCGGCGCAGCATGCCCGGATGCGCGTCCACCCCCACCAACTGGACGCCCGCCTTCGCCAGCGGAACCGCAATTCGGCCGGTACCGATGCCCAGGTAGAGGACCGGCGGCTTCGCCTGGCGGGCCCAGCCAAGCCACGGTTCGGGATCGGTGACGTCCAGCAGCTGCGCGTACAGCTCCGCGAAGCCTTCGTCGGGGCGCTCCGGATTGTCGACGACGAAGGATGGACGGTCGCTCATCGCTCGTTTCGAGACCCCCCACCCCGACCCTCCCCCGCAAGGGGGGAGGGGGCCCGAATATCGAGGCGATGTCGAGACCCCCCACCCCGACCCTCCCCCGCAAGGGGGGAGGGAGATCGGAGGATGAGATGCCCACCGTGACCCTCCGCAAGGGGGTAGGGGGACTGAATGTCGAGGCGATGTCGAGACCCCCTCCCCGACCCTCCCCGCAAGGGGGAGCGAGATTGAGGCCTAGACAGGAAAGACGCCGTGCTTGCGGTTGACCCGTGGCCGCGTCTTGGTGGCGTACAGGGCGAACCGGGCCGCCAGCTCCCTGCGCAGGTCCGAAGGGGCGACCACGGCGTCGATGATCAGGTCCGACGCCAGGCGATAGAGGTCGACGTCCTCCCGGTACTCGGCCTGCAGCTGCTCCACGTAGGCGGCCCGCTCGGCCTCCGGCCGCTCCTGGATCTTGTTATAGAAGACGGCGTTCACCGCCGCCGAGGGTCCCATCACCGCGATCATGGCGGTGGGCAGCGCCAGGGTGGCATCCGAGTCGAAGGCGGGACCGGCCATGGCGTACAGGCCGGCCCCATAGGCCTTTCGGACGATCACCGAGATCTTGGGGACGGTGGCCTCCGAGACCGCGGCGATCATCTTGGCGCCGTGGCGGATGATGCCCTGCCGCTCCACCTTGGTTCCGATCATGAACCCGGGGACATCGGCCAGGAAGAGGAGTGGGATATTGAAGGCGTCGCAGAGCCAGATGAATCGGGCGCCCTTGTCGGCCGAGTCGACGAACAGGATCCCGCCCTTTTGCATGGACTGATTGGCGAGCACGCCGATGGGCCGGCCATCGATTCGGGCCAGCCCACAGATCAACTCGCGCGCGTAGAGCTTCTTGACCTCGAAAAAGCTGCTGGCATCGACCGCGCCGTCGATCAGGTGCTGCATGTTGAAGGGCACGCCTTCGTCGTCGGGGACGAGTCCCTCCAGCGGGACCGGGGGCGCTGGGTCGGCGGCCCGCTGCATCAGCGGGGCCTCCTGGCAGTTTTGCGGGAAGTAGCTGAGGTAACGGCGGCCGAGCTCGATGGCCTCTTCCTCGGTGCCCACCAGGATGTCGCCGCAACCGCTCTCGGTGCAATGCATGCGGGCGCCGCCCATCTCCTCCAGGGTCACTTTCTCGCCGATCACCATCTCGGCCATGCGGGGTGAGCCCAGGTACATGCTGGCGTGGCCCTCGACCATGATGGTCAGGTCGCAGAAGGCCGGGATGTACGCGCCGCCGGCCGCGGACGGACCAAAGAGCAGGCAGATTTGGGGAACCTGCCCCGAAAGCTGGACCTCGTTGTAGAAGATGCGGCCCGCATGGCGGCGGCCGGGGAACATCTGGACCTGGTCGGTGATACGCGCGCCGGCGGAGTCGACCAGGTAGAAAATGGGAACCCGCAGCCGCTCCGCGGTCTCCTGGATGCGAACGATCTTCTCCACCGTGCGGGCGCCCCACGAGCCGGCCTTGACGGTCGGGTCATTGGCCATCACGCACACGGTCCGTCCGCCGATGCGGCCGACCACGGTCACCACCCCGTCGGCGCCGTATCCCGGCTCCTCGCTATGGGCGAGCAGGCCGTCCTCGACCTCGAAGCCGCCGTCCAGCAGCAGCTCGAGGCGGCGGCGCACCGGCAGCTCGCCTTCCTGCTTGAGCTTCTCGCCGTAGCGAGCCGACCCACCCGCCCGCGCCGCCGCCATCCTGGCCTGCAGATCGGCCGCGGGGTCCTTGGGTGGTTCGGATTTGGCGGCGCTCATCGGTGGCTGGTGCCATTGTAGGAGGCCGGTTGTGGCTGCCTACAATGCACTCGATGGAGGATGTGGTCATTGTCGCCGCCGCCCGAACGCCGTTTGGCAAGCTCGGCGGTGGCCTCTCATCCCTGACCGCGCCGGAGCTGGGCGCGACGGTCATCCGCGAAGTCCTGCAGCGGGCCAAGGTCGACGGCGCGCAGGTGC